>CAZQOE010000060.1:0-9031 GCA_964594935.1 uncultured Rhodospirillaceae bacterium
AGCTTCAATTCAAGACCGACAAGGCCAATCAGGAAAAAGGCATCGATCCAAAGGAATTTGTCGAAACGTATTTTCCCATCACTGTATATTCGCGCTTTTCAGGCACGGACAAGACGCAAGTGCTGTCCTACGACGGCGGCACCAAACTGACGTATCGCTGCCTCGTCACCGACAAGGTCGAGCAGATCGACTTTAAAGAAACTCCCATCGCCAAATTGCCGTGGAAGCTGGACTGGCCGATGCGCTGGCGCGAAGAAGGCGTCAATTTCGAACCCGGCGGCAAAGACCACGCGACGCCCGGCGGAAGCTACGACGTATCCGCGACGGTCGCGCGCGAATTGTTCGGTTTCAAGCCCCCCGTTTTTCAAGGCTATCTGTTTGTTGGCATTCAAGGCGTCAAAGGCGACAAGATGTCGGGATCGAAAGGCGGTGCGGTTTCGCCCGCGACGTTGCTCGAAATCTATGAACCGGCGCTCCTTAAATGGCTTTATATGCGCCGCCCGCCGACGCAAAGCTTTAACCTCGCGTTTGATACCGAAGTTTATCGGCAGTACGACGAGTTCGACCGCGAAATCGCAAAAGTCCAGAAGGGCGAGGCGTCGCCCGCCGAGCAGAAGATTATTTTGTTCAGCGGCGTAAAAAAAGAACGGGCCACGCCCATCGCTTTCAAGCAGGCCGTGGCTTTGGGACAGATTACGCAATGGCAAGCCGACAAAGTTCAGGAACTGGCCGAGAAATCGGGCATTCCCTGCAGCAAAGAGTCGATTGCCGTGCGCCTGTCGAAGGCAAAGGCGTGGCTCAATACTTACAATCCCGAAGAAACGATTGCGCTGCGCGCCGAGCCGAACGGGGACTACGCCGCAACGATGGACGACAAGCGCCGCACCCAAATCGTCAAGCTTCGCGACTTTTTGAAGGGCGACGTCACGTCGATCCCGGTGCTGGAAGAAACGATATACGGGATTCCAAAAGATCCTGCCTTAGCCGACAAAGAACTGAAAGCCGCTCAGCGTGCCTTTTTCAAAGACGTTTATAATCTTTTGATCGGCAAAGACGCCGGCCCGCGCCTTTCAACGTTCCTGTGGGCGATCGACCGCGCAGTCGTATTGAAGCTGCTAGCAATCTAATACCAGCGGGCCTATGAAATCCGCGGGATTCCGCTTAGCATCGCTCGCTCTGCGCCTCGCCCGTCGCTGGCCGGGCGGAACATTTATTTTTGAAGGCTTCTTCAATCCAGCGAGCGACAGGCTCCTCGCAACCGCTCGCGACCTATGCAGGTCACTTCAAGCGCCTGTTGGTATAACTTCTATTTTCCTGTCGCTGCCGGAGCTGCAGGTGTTGTCGGAATCATATGTTCCGCAGGAACAAACGGAACTGCGGCCGATGCTGCCGCCGGAGTCGATGTCGAAACCGTAGCTGTAGCGGGCGCGGCTATGGGCGCGGGTTTTGCAACAATGGGAACCGAAGCCGTTGGCGTTGGCGTTGAAACAGGCGCTGTACTCGCCGGTACGGCGGCCTTAGGCGTCAAATCAATGCCATCGGCTTTCTTATCGTCCATGGGAACGACGGTGCTCTGCGCGGAAGCGGGAGGAGCGGAACTGTCCGGCGCCGCAAACGGAGACGGCAGTTTTTTCACTTTCTTTTTCTTCACGACCGGTTTCTTCGAGACTTTCTTTTTCTTTTCGACCGTAAAGCCGCCCGCGTCGTCTTTGCGCGCCTCGAAGCTCGTGCATCCGTCGATGCCTTCGAAATAGGCACTAAACGTATTTCTGGCAGAATTAAAGATGCCCACGAGCACCGTGTTATAATAGCCTGCCGGACGCGTGATCCATTCGCCCGGATTGATCAGGATTCGTTTCGACTCTTTGTCGTATTGGCCATAGACGGTATAGGAGCCTCTCGACACGGAAAGATTCTTTTCCGTCGGATAGAATCTGAACAAGCCTTCGAAATTCCTGCCTTTCAGCGTTTGGATTTCCAGCGTGCCGCCGGTAGCGCCCTGCCCGCAGGTATAGCTGCCCGTCCATTTGCCGACCGGAGAAAATTCCTCGACGACGACTTTCGCTTTCTTCGCGGGAGCCTTGGCTCCTTTTTTCTTCTTGCCCTTGATGTCGGCTTTGCCGCCGGTATCGGAGCGCACGGACACCTCTTGGGGCATGGGCAAAATATCCATGGGCATCGGGAACACTTGAACCGACGGAGGAATCGACGTCGGGCGATGCGTCGCAGGGACGGGAAGGCTCGTCTCGCAGATATTCAGAACAAGCCCCAAATCGCTCGCCGACCACAGGAACACCAGATGCCTGTTAGGACGGTCCGCCGTAAAAACGGTGATATCCTTCGACGCGGCTTTCAAGCTTTCCGGCGACGCGACATAGCCTTGCGCGCGCAGTTTTTCGATGGTGCTGTTAAAAATCTGATTTACGCGGTTTTGCTCCGATTGGCTCATGTGCCAGCCGTAAGCTTCCATCTTGCCGCAACTGCGCCCCAATTCGCTGCTCACCGCAAGCATCGCCATACGAAAATTGACTTCAACAGGCAGCAGGAAGGGAAGATCGTCGAACGTCACGCCCGCCAATTGCGACGCCCCCGCGAGAGGCAGTTCGACGGCCTGCGCTTGGGGAGTGACCATCAAGCCCGCGAGGACAAAAACGGAAGCCAGGGCGACCTGAATGCGGCGAAAGGTTTGTTTCATTTTGCTTATCCTCAATCGCTGGCCTTCGCGAATCGCGCAAGCCTATGAATCGACTTGGTACTATGCCGTTCTGCGCGATTCTGCGCAAGCGTCTATCAGACATGTAAAAACGGCGCTTTATCAAAAGACAAAGCGCCGTTTCTCTATCGACATATTAAATCTTACTCGGCGACCGTATTCAAATCGACCTTCACGCCCGGACCCATCGTCGAAGACAGGCTGATGCGCTTGACGTACGTGCCCTTGATGCCGGCGGGACGCGCCTTCATGATCGCCTGAATGAACGACTTGGCATTCGACAAAATGTCGGCTTCGGAGAAGCTGACCTTGCCGATTCCAGCCTGAACGATTCCGGCCTTTTCGGCGCGGAATTCGATCGAGCCCGCCTTGGCGGCCTTGACCGCGTCGGCGACGTTCGGCGTCACGGTGCCAAGCTTCGGGTTCGGCATCAGGCCGCGGGGGCCCAAAACCTTGCCGAGCTTGCCGACGACGCCCATCATGTCGGGGGTGGCAATGACGCGATCGAAATCGCTCTTGCCCGCCATAATGGCTTCGCCCAGTTCGTCGGCGCCGACGAAATCGGCTCCGGCGGCCTTGGCGGCGTCGGCCTTTTCGCCCTTGGCGAAAACGGCGACGCGGACGGTCTTGCCCGTGCCATGCGGCAGAGAAACGACGCCGCGCACCGTTTGATCGGACTGCTTGGTGTCGATGTTAAGGTTGATCGCGATTTCGACGGATTCAACGAACTTGCGCGCGGTTTGCTTGCTGTTCGCCAAAACCATCTTTACCGCTTCCGCCAAAGCGTAGGCTTTGTCGGCGTCGACGTTCTTCGATACATTACGAAATTTTTTGCCGTGCATGTTACTTCTCCACAACCGTAATGCCCATCGAACGGGCGGAACCGATGATCATCTGGCTGGCCGCCTCGACATCGTTGGCGTTAAGATCGGCCATCTTCTTGGCGGCGATTTCGCGGATCTGCGCCATCGTAATGGTGCCGACCGTTTCTGTCCCGGGCGCATGAGCGCCCTTTTCGATCTTCGCCGCTTTCTTGATGAAATAGCTGTTGGGCGGCTGCTTGGTGATGAAGGTGAAGCTGCGATCCGAAAACGCCGTGATCACGACAGGAATGGGCATGCCCTTTTCCATGCCTTGCGTCTTGGCATTAAACTGCTTGCAGAACTCCATGATGTTCAGGCCGCGCTGACCGAGCGCGGGACCGATGGGCGGCGACGGGTTCGCGGAACCGGCCGGAACCTGAAGCTTGATTGTGCCTATGACTTCTTTTGCCATATTGCTCTCCTTCTTTATCGCGGGCGACCATCGCCTACGATGCGTAAAAATGCCTCAACGCGCAACAACGCGCGCAAGGCTAACCGTGACATGAAGGGATTTCGATTTCCCCCGGCCTAATGGATAGGCTGGCGTGGTGCAGCTTCCTTCGGGTAACCATGAACTAAAGGAACGCCTACCACACCGATTTCACGGGCGGTTTGTAGCCCAAACTTCGCCCGGAAGTCCAGACAATTCTAGCGGGCTAACTCCTTATTTTGGGCCTGAAAAGTCGTTCAAAGACGGAATACCCCAGTCGGTTTCCTTATCCGTGGATGACGATACTATCCACTTATAGCCAAGTTCATACGGGTATGCGCCATAGACCTTCGGACGATGGGGCTCTCTTTCCACCTCCGAACATCCGGTCATGCTTACTATCGGCTGAATACCTTGATTCACCATACCGAAAGCTTAATGTACAAGCACTGGAACGTTCAAGCCTTTTTGCTGAAGCGCTTTCATGTATTTTGTAAATGAAAATCCTTTGTTAAAGGCATCCACGACCGTTTTGGGATCGCGGAAAGCATGATCCGGCACATCCTTTAGAAAGGAAACAAGCGGCAAGAGGGGTTTTCTTGTGGCAATGTCCGCCCCTTTCATGCAACGCTTTTTCAGCTCTCTTCCCGTTTCCAGAAGAATAAAGCTGTCGATTTCATCGAAATATTCTTTTCCTTGAGTCGCCTTGTTATATTTTCCGACGCGCTGGATAAACAAACCAACCAAATGTTCTGAAGAGCATTTCCAGTAATTCATGATATTTCTCCTCAATAAGAAGGTTGCATTAGCCCTTGTGTTACACCGGAGATGTTGAAAATCAATGCTTTCTTAAATGCCAACGTCCGTTAAATTATATTCACGCAAAGCCGAAAACAGCATATTCTTAACCATGCCCTTACAAGACGCCCTCAATGCCCTGAAACGCAAAGAATTTGCATTAGCCCGAAAAATACTGACGAGCGAAAATGCGACATCCTTCGGCATTCAGCACTACCTAATTTTGGGCCTGGCGGAGCTGGTCCTGCAGGATTGGCAAGCGGCGTTGAAGACTTTTATCGAGGCGACAAAGCGTTTTGATTCGCACGCGCCGTTCTGGTTCAATCGCGGCGTTGCCGAAGAAAATTTGAAATTATTCGATGCCGCCATCGCGAGTCAGGAACGCTGCCTTGCGCTTGCGCCCGACATGGCGGACGCCTGCGGCAATTTGTCGAACCTTTACCGGCGTAAGGGACGTTTTGCGGAAAGCGAAAGCATGGCGCGAAAAGCGTTGGCGCTTGGCGCGGCAAAAGGAGACGCCCTGAATTGCCTTGGCCTCGCGCTTGCCAAGCAGGGAAAGTTTGACGAGGCTAGAAAAACTTTTCAGGATGCGCACCGCGCCGCGCCGGATAACCCCGACATACTTTTCAATCACGCCAATCTGGAAACTGAAGTTTTCGATTTCGGCGAGGCTTGGAAACTTTTTGCCGCCGCCCGCGCCATCGAGGACAAGCCCGTGTTCCGGCACGACGAGGGATTGGCGCGGTTGCTGTCGGGCGATTTCAAGCGCGGGTTCGACTTATTCGAGGCGCGGCTTGAGTTGCCGAACGCTTTGCGCCTTATTTCGTCCTATCCGCGCTGGAAGGGCGAAAGCCTGAAAGGCAAGAAGCTTTTGATTATCGCCGAACAGGGTTTCGGCGACGCCATTCAGTTTTGCCGGTATCAAAAATTTCTTCCTGACGGCGATCTGGTATGGGCGGTGCCGAAAAACCTTGTGCGCTTGCTGACGCCCGCGTTGCGCGGCACGGTCGCGGACGAAAAATCCGTTCTGCCCGCGTGCGATTTTTACATTCCGATCATGTCGCTTGCGCTACACGCCCCCCTCCCTATCCCTCCCCGCGAGGGGGAGGGAATTTATTTGAATGCTCCGGCGACACCCGCCCTGCCCCAAGACGCACATGATTTTAAAATCGGTTTGGCGTGGGCGGGATCGAGGACACATCAGCGGGATCATGAGAGGTCAATTCCGCTAAAGTTTTTTAAACCCCTGCTGGATTCCGTGAAGGCCGATTTTTACGCGCCTTTTACGGGCGAGGCGTTGGAAGAAATAGGAGATCTGCCAATTACGCGGCTTGATAACCTGATAACGGATTTTGCCGATACCGCCGCGCTGCTTAAACAGATGGATTGTTTAGCCACCGTCGATACCGCCGTCGCGCATCTGGCGGGCGCGATGGGCGTTAAAACATTTTTGCTTCTTCCCACATGTCCCGATTGGCGATGGGGCACGAAGGGAGAAACGACGCCGCTTTATCCATCCATGACGCTTGTAAGACAAACGGCTTATGGAGATTGGGCGGATGTTATCGAGAGACTAATAAAGATAATCCGACCCCTCTCCAAGAAAAACTAAGGCGTTACTTCGTAACGCCAAGTTTTTCTATCCTCTCCCGCAAGGGGAGAGGGAAAAAATAATATTTCCGCATAGTCGAAGCGAAGAAATATTAAATTAGTCGCGCACGACGGGGGTGACTTTGCGGCGGGATTTTTCGGTTTTGAAGGCTTCCTTCAAATCTGCCGCGATGGAATCGCTGACGAAGGGGCGGACGTTGCCGCCGAGGCGCGCGATTTCGCGCACGAAGCTTGACGAAATAAATTGCGTGCCTTCGGTCGCCGACAGGAAAATCGTTTCGACGTTCGGGTACATGCGGTAGTTCATCGCCGCCATCTGGATTTCGATTTCGAAATCCGACACGGCGCGGAGGCCGCGGATGATGACCGAAGCGCCGATTTTCTGGGCAAAGTGCATCAACAAACTATCGAACGGCATCACGACGATGTTGCCGCTCCCCTTCAGCTTGCCGACTTCGCGCTTGACCATCTTGACGCGCGTGGCGGTGTCGAACAGCGGGCCTTTGCCGGAATTCTTGGCGACGCCGATAACGAGATAATCGACGAGCCTCGACGCGCGTTGGATAATTTCGATATGGCCGCGCGTGATGGGGTCGAAGGTGCCCGGATAAAGGCCAATGCGTTCTTTTGATTTTTTCGTCATTCGTAAACCCGCGCCCGAGGCGCTTTGGAGAATCGCGGATTTATATCATGTTTTACCGAATTAGCCTTATTTTCTTTAATATACGCTTTTGTGTACACCCGTCTTAGTACGGGGCAGCGGAAACGCCGCCACTTCGCATTGCTAACAAGTCCTATGTTTCGAAAGGAGCCGCGTTTTACGCAGAGAGCTTCCAATACACCCTGTTAACCAGACATTTTCTCCGTCTCTTAAGTTCTTCGTCAGGTCATCTATAAATCCAGCCTTCCTTAGCGCCTCGGTCGAAAACCATGCTCACCATGAGCATGAATGTGGGGTTTATACCATATTAAAAGTGGGATTGTAAAGGGAATAATCATACTTATTACAAAATAGGTGGGATGTTTCATATCAATAGGTTAGCATGTAGTGCAATAAATGTTAACGTGCCGTTTTTGCGGAAAGGCTCGCTGGATCCCCGCCTTCCGCCTTCGCCCATCCGCCTTCGCTGCAAAGCAGCTACGGCGCGACAAGGTGGGCTACGGCGCGACAGATCGCGGGGATGACGGAAGAATGGGAAAGCGATTTTTCCGGAATAAAGGGACTTAAAACGCGATTTCAGGCATTGCGATAAGAGAGGGGCTACCCCAGCCGCAATTAAAAATTATATCGGGGATGGATTCGTTTCTGCATCATTCAAACGGATGTTTCTTTTAGGACGAAGGTTGAATTTGTCGGCATAGGGAGAAGAAAGGAGTCTTTCTCTCATCCGTTCCGCTTCCTTTATAAGATTACGGCAATTCGGGTTGTTCGCGTATTCGGGATTCACATCCGCCAAAAAGCGTTCGCGGCGAAGAATCCAGTGAACGTAGGCATTGGCGAGCATGGCCATTTCTTCAACAACTCTGTCTTCAGTCTTTTGGGAACATATAAAACTTACAAAGTGTTCCATAACACCGAGAATTCGGGGCTTTGCATCAAGCACCGTTTGGGCGCGATCAATGCATGCCCCCTCCAATCGATCCCCATTCTCAGTCTTTTCGAGCGGATGCGTAAAAAGCTTTGCCTTTCCATCATCCCAGCCCGCCACGACCGCCTCTGAAATCACTTGGGGAATAGCGTCTCTCATAACATTGCCCATCAACCGATAAAAGGTAACGCAATCTAACAAGTCGCCATTCTTGAACTGGTTTCCCCAATACGACAAATTATCGCTCGGCAAGATGTGGCTTAGCTCCCACTCTTTTTCCATATAGCTCATCGGCGCAAAGTGGTTTTTGTATTTATCGGAAAGCGGCGTGCCGGCATAAGGCATCAAAAGATATTCCGGGCTTCCTTGGTAAATGCCGGAGGTATTTTTAAGAGCAAGCTTTCGTCTATATATATCGGGCGTCGTTGCCGGGTGAATAATCTGGTTAAATAATATGGAAACACGATCCGCCCATTCCCTGCCGGATATCTTTTCGACCAAGCGACGACTGTTTTCCCGAATGACGGCGTATTCTTCCTCCTTGATAAGCCGCCCCCCCCCCGATGCGCCTGCCCATAAAATCTCCGTCATTTTCCGCTTGGCAAGCGTCCAACGATATATTGGTTTGAATTTGAAGGTTTTTGTTGTTTGCCAACAAATCTTCAATAAAGACGAGCTGTTGTTCCGTGTGTTCCGTCTTCCGGAATGAAGATGTATCGAGAAAATAAATCACCTTCATCGGCGCCGCCACATCAGAGAAGATGCCTGAAAGTAATTTTTTCAAACGCGCAAACCCCTGCCCCTGCGTCGGGTTAGGATTCACAACATTCAGGAGAACAGGGTGCTTTTTCACGTCCCAACCGGCATCGGTAAACATTTGAGTAGCTTGTGTCGCAATATCTTTGACTTGCCCTATAATTTCCGAGAGTTCCGCATCGTTTTCCGGCAACCGAGGCCGAACCAAGGAGGCAGCAACCGAGCAGAAATCGCATCTGTTGGCACAGCCGCTTCCTGCAAGACTGACATA
>CAZQOE010000061.1:0-5494 GCA_964594935.1 uncultured Rhodospirillaceae bacterium
TGATTATTTTCTCGCTTATATATAACTGGAACGTCGCTTCTTTTCTTTCGAACGTTTCGTGGGCGCTTATCAGTTTGTACGGGGTCTACCGGTGCTGGAAATACTCATGCGGCAAGGAAAAATTTGAGCAATAAAAACCGTTTTAATTCAATGAGATGAAAATGCTTTTTAATGTTATCGATATGCGGCGCTCGTTTGCGCTCATTGAAAAAAACGGGCGCGTGCTATGCGCCCAAGGCGCCGTTCATGCGCTTGATAAAATCGACGACATCCACGCACTGGCGCGCAAAACGGGGCGCGACGTTGCGTTTGCTTTGCCGTATCGCGTCATTCGCGAGCGCGGGTTCGAGGCGCGCGGGGACGAACCTATTCTGGCGCTTGAAATCGAAACGGCGTTGACGATTCCCGCCGAAACGCTTGCGAACGAATTGCCTGAAACCAAAATCGATTGGAACGGGGATATTCAATCGTCTTTGTCCGACAGCGCGTATGCCGAGCTTGTCGGCAACTTCCAGAAAAACGAAATCGAACGAGGCAACGCCTCGCAGGTCACGTTGGCGCGGAGCTTTTCGGGGCAGATTAAAGCGTTTGACGTTTCAACGGCGCTTTGCATCTATGGAAAAATTTTGCGGCAACGCGGGCAGTATATGGCGGTCCTTTTCGCCAATATTCATCCGACGGATAGAGCCAAGGACCAATTTATCGTCGGCGCGACGCCGGAAAGGCACCTTGAAGTTCGCGGTAACGAAACGGTCATGGTTCCCATCGCCGGAACATTGCGCAAGGAAGACCGCGCGACTTTCGAGGCGCGGCTCGATAAGTTTCTTGCCGACCCGAAGGAGATTAACGAGCTGTTTCAGGTCGTCGACGAGGAAATGAAAATCATGGGCGTCATTTGCCCCGACGGCGGCGAGATTGAGGGGCCGTTCTTGCGCGAAATCGGCGCCGTCGTACATACGGAATACCGGCTTGTCGGGAGGCGCGGGCGCGACACGATGGCGGCTTTGCGCCGTACGCTTCACGCGCCGACGGTCGTGGGCTCGCCGATGGAAAGCGCGGCGCGCATTATTCATAAATACGAGCCGGAGTCGCGGCGTTATTACGCCGGAGAAATCGGGGTTTACAGCAATCCCCGCACGGATGCGCCGAACGGCGACTTGGATTGCGCCATTCTTATCCGTTGCGCGGAAATAGGCGGGGACGGAAAATTCCGCGTTCAGGCGGGCGGGGGGCTTGTGCGCGATTCAAGTCCCGATAACGAAGCCAAGGAGTCCCGCGCCAAGGCTATGGGCATTTTGGGCGTGTTGACGGGCGCTTCGCAGCTTAAGGAAGAATATCTGACGGAGGCTTTGTGCCGGAAGGTCGAGCCCGTTTTGCGCGCGCGGAACGAAAAACTATCGGCTTTCTGGATGAACCGCCAAGACCCGCATGCGGAAGGCGCGCCTTCGCTCGATAAACTCAAGATTACGATTTTAAACAACGAGGACGACTTTGCCCATATGATCGGGCACATTTTACGCACGATGCGCGCGGAAGTTTCGGTCGTCGATAGCTTTGCATACAATGCGGCGAAGGACGATGGCGAGATTGTCATCGTGGGGCCTGGGCCGGGCGATCCGACGGATATGTCGCATCCGCGCATGCGGCGGTTGCAGGAAATCATTTCGGATTTAACGGCGCGGCAAAAACCCATGCTTGGCGTCTGCCTTGGGCATCAGGCTCTGGCCGTGAATAAAAAAATCGACGTCGAAAGGCAGACGCAATCGACTCAAGGCATGCAGCGCGTTGTCGATATCGGCGGGAAAAAGTATCGCCTCGGCTTTTATAATTCGTTTTCGCCTGTGTTTAACGAAAAGGCGAAGGCCTGCACGGATATCAGGTTCGATATGGACGAGAACGGGCGCATCGTTGCCATGGAAGGCAAGCGGCTTATGGGCTTCCAGTTTCATCCGGAATCCATTATGTCTGAGGAGGGCGCGGGACTCTTGTACAAAGCTATTTTGCGTTTACGTGGCGGAGAAAAATAGGATGGCATCGACTCCTACGATTAAAGTGATCGTCGTTCCCGTGACGCTTTTGCGGCAGAACTGCACGATTGTGGCATGCCTTAAGACGAACAAGTGCGCCGTCATCGATCCCGGCGGCGAGGTCGATCGCATTTTGGCTGAAATTGAAAAAAACAAGCTGACCGTCGAAAAAATCTGGATGACCCACGGGCATTTCGACCACGGCGGCGCCGCGCAAGAGCTTAAGGCCTTGACGGGAGCGATTATCGAAGGGCCGCATCAAGACGATTTTTTCTGGATCGAGAATATTCCGCAAAATGCCGCGCAATGCGGGCTTAGGGGGCTGGATACTTACGATCCCGACCGTTGGCTTGAAGACGGCGACAAGGTAACAATGGGCGAGACGACATGGGATGTTCTTCATTGCCCCGGGCACACGCCCGGCCATGTCGTTTTTTACAACAAGGAAAACAATTTTGCGCAGGTGGGGGACGTTCTTTTCAAGGGCTCAATCGGCCGCGCCGATTTGCCGCAGAGCGACCCCGATGCTCTCATAAACTCAATCGTGACCAAGCTATGGCCTTTGGGCGACGTCAGCTTCGTTTCGGGACACGGAGAACCATCGACGTTCGGAGAGGAACGCAGAAATAATCCGTTCGTGGCGGATCGCGTTCTGGCGCGGATTTGATCGTAGCTTAGATATTTTCGGAGAGAGGTACGGCCGTATTCGGAGTCCGCAAGAGTAACTTTATTGCGGAACCTGTAACGCATCTGTTTCTCTTTGGAAAATAATAAAGTCCCATTTGCGAACCAATCGTATTGGACGCTGCCATTTTGCACCATTGATAGGCTACCTGAAGAGTATCGCCCAGTTTATTTTCCCGACAATCTTCACTATCAATTTTTATATTGTCATCAGAGTATGCAATTTTGACGAGATCATCTTTTGGCCCCATGACCAAACTATCATACGGCACGCAAAAGCTGTCTTGGGTTATAGGCGGGGATATTGTTAAATCAACAAGCGTCAAACTAGACGATGAGCAAGCAGACCCACCGCAATCTTCAGCAATAAACACTATCTGGGGATTATTCTTATTAGGAAAAGTTTTATATAAAGCTACATAATCGTTTTCTACAATTTTCCGCTCATTGGCAAATGCACTATTCCCAAATAAACTTTTGCGGTTGTCATAATGTATTTTAACACTGTTTTTTCCGTAAGTTAGAAACTCATCCTTTGGCGACGGTGTGACATCATCTGGTGTGCTACGAACTAGAGCTGAGGGAGGGTCATGTACAACTGGTTCCAAGGGAATTCCATTAGCAGAGAGAAACGCGATGACTGTTGCTACAGGTTTTATGCCAGAGGCTGACACGCTTTGATATTCTAACGCATCGTCCATTTGAGTTGTGTACTGAAATGACTGGGATATGCTTCCATTCTCTATATTAATTTCTGCGGCACTTTCCAGCAATTCCATGTTGGGGAAAAACATGCCCAATCCCATCGCTTGAACAAATGGGTTTTCTGCAGTCTGCCGTTGCTTTCTTAGATCAGAAATCGCATCTAATGCCTTGGGGGAGAGATTGACGTTTATGTATGCTTGGCAAGTAAACTTGGTTGGATAAAATCTTCCATTTTGGTTTTCTGAAGCGACAGTTGTAATTCCCCTTAATTGGAAATCATCTATTGATAAATGTCCTTTATCGGCAATTTCAGAAATCTGCTTAGAAAAAAGTTCAAATAGAAGATTCGTTGTTCTTTCGTCCGAACAGTCAGGGGTAGAAAAACCTAAATTGCTAAAATAACCAATGATAGGGCTAATCTTTTCTGGGGCCATAAAGATAAGCAACGCAGCGATAAAGCCTACAGCTAAGAGCATTCCACAAAAATTTATAAAGCTTTTCATGATCACCCGCCCTCGAATTGATTGGCGCTTAGTAAGTTAGCCTTGTGTTGTCGGTGATGCAATCCTTCTTGCCCGAATGCAAAAGCGACCCTTTCTTGTCACGGAAGAGCAAGCCCCTTTTTGTCGGCGACGCGCGTAGCAAGGGCACAATTCGAGGGACACAATACTGAATTGATGTCATCCTAATCATTCCCCCTAGGCGGCCACGAAAGCGTGTTCGTATCCAGCACGAGGATGAGTCTTCACAGAGACTTTGACTTCCTGCCCAAGCCGATAAAGCATGGTCATCAGGCGGTCTGTCGAAAAGCGTCCGATGTCGGCGTTGCGGACGCGCGAAAAATCAGCCGCAGCGAAACCGGTTAGGCTCTGTGCCTTGCGCACACTAAGTTTCTTTTTATCCAGCACATCGATAATCCGCGCAGCGAGAATAGCTCGCAGTTGTTCAAGATCGGGATTTGGCATATTGAAGTCCCGAAAGATATTGCCGCTGCCGCGTACAATTTCGAGAGGTTCTTTTTTGTTTTTACCGGTCATTTTAACATCTCCCTCAGGCGTTTAAGCCTCTCATGAATTAAATCTATTTCAGCCTTGGGCGTCTTAATCCCCGTTTTCGACTTCTTTTGAAACGCGTGAAGCACCCAAATATCGCTGTCGATCTGCAAAGCATACACAACACGGAAAGCATCACCCCTGTGGCGCAATGCCAATTCGATAACGCCGGAACCAAAGCCTTTCAGCGGTTTTGCAATATCAGGCCAACCGCCTTCTGCCACCACGGTCAAAGCCAGCCCCACCTCAATCTGGGCGCCTTGCGGAAAATCCTCGAAATCCTTCCGCGCCGCTTTAATCCATGAAATCGGCCTTGTATTCCTAGCTGCTGGGTATGTTGTCATATTTGACTACACTCGTCAAGGAAAATATGAAAAAGACGGCTAACGGAACTGCTTTTTTTGTTCCAACTTTCTTAAAGCCGCAACAAAAATCAATCAGGCCTTAACCGTACTTCACCAAGCAATCCGCAATATTATAAATGCGTAGGCCGCGAAAGGGAGCCAAATTGCTCAATCCAGCGTTCCGCCAGCAGTTTGGAGCGGATATCGAAGGCTATATCTTTCGCGTGTGACTTTTAAAGCAGAATTATGAGCAGTAAATATTTTCTATAAGAAAATATTTACATAAATTATAAGCACTTAACATAATGGCCGAGATCTATTTTAACCAATTATATTAAGGGTTTATCAATTATACCTATGTATCTTGATCTACAGGAATGTGTAGGAAAGTATTTATTTAAAACAACATCTGGAAATATTGGAGAGGAGTGATTAGATTATGGGCGACAGCGAAAGCGCTGCCGGGGTGACTGGCATTGGAGTGCCGCTGGCATCGGGTATTGGGATCAAAAATATGTCGATGACCAAAGAATCTATTATGTGCGCGGTGCAAGAGGTTGCCTTGCCTATATCTGATCGTGTTCCTGAAACCCCCGAGGCGCGGATTGTTTGGGTTTTTGCCCGCGCAAATCAAGCGACAATTGGAGCGGTAAAAGCTATGCCAAAACGCGAGGATTTCTTC
>CAZQOE010000061.1:5504-9014 GCA_964594935.1 uncultured Rhodospirillaceae bacterium
GACGCGCTCGACCTTTAATATAATTAATACAATCTAAATTTGCTTTGTCCGATGTGTTCCGCATCGGCGGCGTGTTTATATTTTGCGCAATTAACAATCTTCTAATCATAATCTTATAAAATCTCCATATATTTGGTCGGAGATATTTTATGGCTGTACGTATTCCTCATGACGTTGTCGCACGGGCACATGATGTTTTTATAGAAGGTAGATGGAAGTCTGACCCTATCGCACCGCACGCTTGCATTGCCTTCTTAAAATTGGCGGGAAGAAGTCAAAAAGATTTAGAAAAAGCGACTGAAGATTTGGGAAATGGTGTATGGGTCTCAAAATTCATCGAAAAGGTGCGACAATACAAATTTGAGAAAGATTCAGAACACGATGAGGCAGTCCGTCAGCAAACGTTCAGCACAAGTTTCAAAGATGTATTTCAAAGTCTAAGCCGAATTGAAAACAATCATAAAATTGCGTTAGAATCGCAAGAAGATCGATATGGCCAATTATCTGCTGAATTAAAAAGTGAGCGTAGTGCTGCTCAAAAAGAACGAGAGTTCTCACAGAAGGAACGCGACGCCGCGCTAGAAGAGCGGAAGACCGCACAGAAAGAACGCGAAATTAACGCCCAGATGTTAACGTCCGCGAACGCATCTCTGGGGGTATTAGACGATCAACTTAGTCGAACCCAAAAAGAGCTTACTTCTGCCAATGACGAGCTTGCCAAAAGCAACAAGTCTCTTTCAATCGTAAAATCACGACTTGAAACGGAAAAAGCAGAACGTGAGAAAGACAAAAGTGACTCCAATAAAAAGAATGATATATATTTTGCGGTAACACTGCTGTTAGGCATCGCCAGCTTAGCAATCGGAATCGCTGGAATTACCGGAGTATTGGGTGTTCTTGTTGGAGGCGGAGCAATTACTATGGCCGTTTTTAAATTCAACCCGCTCAGAAAGAAAGAGGCTCCGGTTATAGGTTTATCAAAAATTCGGGAGCCCGTGCAAAGGGAGCTTTCTGATTTCTCTAAACCGGCCCCTGTGCCTCGTGTAGAACCGACTCCCTCTGCTGATACAACTGCGTCCGCAGCTGCGTCTTCTGATAAAACATCTGATAATAAGGCGGTCGAACAACCAGAGCGCCCGCCCAAAAAGCATAAAAACAAACCAGATGCGAGCAAAGGCCATAATTTATAGTTTACGGCTTAGCAGCCAATAGCATCCATTAAGGATATTATTTATGTTCGATTAGATCATTTTTCTTGCTTTATGAAAAATCCGTGATATGGCTCGAAATATAGCTGGCTCCCTCGAGCGAAAAACGATCTAAGGCCAAAAAGCGGAGTCTGCTGTATATAATATAGGGGGCTTGTGTTGAGCCGATACGGCGCCCCTCTGACTTTGCCGAGCCAGCAGTTTCCTCTTAACCAATACCGGACCTAAAACAGAAAAATTTGAAGTTGCCAGAGGCGAAAGAGTGATTTTCGTTCACGGGACAACTGTATCCGAAAGGAGGCCAATATGAACGAGAAGGGCTCCTTTTCATCTTTAGTTCAGCTTGAGTTTCTCCGCGCCAAGGCCATCTGCAAACGGAATATGCCTATTGTTCAACAGATGTCGGACAATTCCAAATGCTCTGCGCAAGTTGCGACTTTGGTCAGACCACACGTGGTCAGCCCAAAATCTGGCGGGCTGAAGCCCGAGCGTAAAAGGCCTTATCGGCTCATGGGAAGGTTCTCAAAGGAGGAGCGAGACAGGGTCAAATCCAAGGCCATGGCTGCCCGGATATCGGTCAATGAGTTTATCAGGCTTTCGGCTATGGGCGCTGATTACGCATCGTCCCTCAATCCTGAGCTTCGCCAACTGTTTTTGGCTGTTCATCGTGAGCTATGCAGGCAGGGCAACAATCTTAATCAGGTCGCCAAGCATCTAAACGCCGGAACGGCGACGTGTGAGCAGGGGGACTCCATGCTGGCCATGATTAGCCGGTCACTCATAAAGGCCCACATGGCTGTCGGACGCGCTCTTACTGAGGGACGGGAGATGCCCTGAGTTTGCATCCGTGGCCGCCATTGGCGGCCACAAAGATTGCCAGCGAGTGTAAGCAAGAACGACTAACGCCGGTTTCAATTACCAACGCCTTTCCTTCCGGGAGAGGCGTTTTTCTTTGGAAATTTTTCACAACAACCAACAACGGAGGAAGGCCATGAACGAAACACTTGGCCCAATACCGGTGAGGCACTTCACCGTGCAGTCGCTCGCCGCGTATTGGGAAGTCTCACCAAGCCATATCTACAACCTCATTCACAGTAACGCGCTCCGACATATGCGGATCGGCAAAGCCATTCGTATCCCAACCATTTTTATCAAAGAATTTGAGGAGGCCGCATGTCAAATAACAAAGAGAAATACAGACTCTGGCAACATACAAACGGAAGCATTTACGTTGTCTGGACAGAGCAGGATGCCGCCAGCAAGTCCGGCATGCAGACAAAACGCGTTTCAACGGGGGCAACAGATTGGGAATCTGCCGAAAAATACCGAGCCCAATTTATCGCAGGACTAAATAATCCGGCGCCGCCTATCGAGCCAACGATTGGCTATTTGCTCGACCGCTATCGGAACGAGCATGGGGTTGAAACGCGGTCGTTAGAGACAATAGATTTTCATTTGAAGGCTCTTAAACCCTTCTTCGGAGATTTATTGCCAAGTCATGTAAGCAATAGATTATTTGAAGAATATGCGAAGGAACGCAGCAAATATTCGAACGGGACAGTCCTTCGTCAGCTTGGCACCCTGAAAGCAGCTTTGCGCTATGCCGCAGGTAACAGGTGGATTGCTTCTCTACCGCCTTTCAGAATGCCCATCCGTAAGCCGCCGCCGCGCGATTTGTGGCTAACGCGGGAGCAAGTGGCAACGCTTTTGAGCAAAGCCAAGTCACCACATTTGCGCCTGTTTATTCTTCTCGCCGTATCAACGGCGGCGCGGTCAGGTGCAATCCTCGATTTAACATGGTCGCAAATCAATTTTAAAGAGCATCTGATCGACTTTGGCCGAGGCTGGGGTAACAAACGCCGCGCAATTGTGCCAATGAATAATGATGTTTACGAAGCGATGAAAACGGCAAAGGAATTGGCGCAAACTGATTATGTAATCGAGTTTAATGGCAAGAACATTCAATCCGTTAAGGGCGCGTTCTGGCTTCTTTGTAATGACTGCGGCATCAAGGCCAGCCCCCACGTCTTGCGCCACACGGCGGCGACATGGCTTGTTATGGATGGAGTTCCACTGCGGGAGGTCGCTCGATTACTTGGCAACAGCGAAGCGATTGTGGAGCAGGTTTATGGAAAACATTCGCCGGATTATTTGCGGCGAGCAGTTGACGCTCTTAGTGTTCCGAGGCCAAATTATTACAGCTGTAATAATTTTCCAGCACCAACGAAAAACTAAGACCTTGCAATCATTGGTCGGAGAGAGAGGATTCGAACCTCCGGCCCCTGCCTCCCGAAGGCAGTGC
>CAZQOE010000062.1:0-8874 GCA_964594935.1 uncultured Rhodospirillaceae bacterium
CTGCGGGCAATAATTTCCGGAATATTAAAGCGCTGGGCCAAGGCCAGCGTGATGCGCTCGTCGAATTCGCGCGCCACCCAGCGGCGGCCCGTGAACGATTTTTCGACGCTAAGGAAAGGCGCAGTGGTCATTCAAATTTTGAAAGTCTTTGTTGAAGGGCTTGTAACGGTTTAAGAGAGATATCTTCTGTCAAATTCTCATCGTCATAATAGCTGAAAGGGTTATCAAAGCTTTTGATTAAAAAAACCATATAGATCATGATAAAAGAAACAAAGGCGACGAAGAATATGCTTTCATAATAGGGGTCGATTTTTGTGAAGATCAGCCCAATGCAAAGGATCACGGTCAGAATCTCAGCAATTGCGTAACCCGCCGGATTAAATTCCGTCTCCCTAATCGTATGGATGCGGGTAATCGTGCGGCGTAGGGTGTTTTGTTCCTGTTTTATACGAACGATGAAGTTGGCTTGCGTGTGGGGTTCTAGCTCCGCAAAGATTGCATTCAGCGCAGAAACTTTGTCCATAAGTGATTCCGTTTTTTCCTGTTTATGTAGCCATCCGATAATAGAGGCGGTTAGTAAGCGCGCATGATGAATCAGGCGAGTAGCGGCGGGGCCTTTTTTGTTTATGGATATATATAAGCCTTCATCGACAAGGGACTCCAGGCTGCAGGCCAGGTCGCCAGGCAATTTTTCACTTTCCTTGTAATCGCTCAAGACACCAGAGATTAGGAAGCCTATTAGAAAGACATTTGCCGAAATCACCGTTCCCATCAGTGGGCTGAGCGGAAGAAACTCAAAACCAAAATAGTGGGATACGAGTTTAAAAAGAATAACAAGAACTACGATGGGAAGAACCTGAAATGTCAGACCCCATTTTGCGGAATGAAGAGGAGATTTTAACATTGGAAAAGCTCCATCATATGGTGAGAGGTTATCCCTAACGCAGCAGAATCTTTCGTGCAGGATGGTGGGCGGTGAGGGGTTCGAACCCCCGACCTCCTCGGTGTAAACGAGATGCTCTTCCGCTGAGCTAACCGCCCAATTTGTAGTTCCGATTACCAGAAACTTGGAAAAAGTACGACAAATTTCTTGTGAACTCCTTATTTACCTTATCTTTTTCAGATTCCATTTTACAGATGATATGGAATGTGTTGAAGACAGGGCTCCTTTTAGGCAATAGGCATAAAGGTTCGATATGATACGCGCATGTTACGATTGGGTTCTGCGGCAGGCAGGTAAGACCTATGCCGAGTTTGTTCTGTTCGGCATTGCCTTGGCCGAGGCTTCATTCTTTCCTTTGCCTCCCGACATTCTTTTGCTTCCCATGGCCGTGGCGCGGCGCGACAAGGCTTGGCAGCTTGCCGCTATTTGCACGGCGGGCTCCGTCGTCGGCGGAATAATTGGTTACGGCATCGGCGCGTTCGCCATGGCAACGCTGGGACAATGGATTGTCGATACCTATCATTTGCAAACCGCGTTTCAGACTTTTCACGATCAATTCAACAAATGGGGCGTTTGGATCATTATTGCCAAAGGGTTGACGCCCATTCCCTTCAAGCTTGTGACGATCGCCAGCGGCGTTGCAAATCTGGATATTGTTTCGTTTGTTCTGGCTTGCGCCGCCACTCGCGGACTCAGGTTTTTCATCATCGCGGCTCTTGTGCGGAAATTCGGCGAGCCGATTAAGACTTTTATCGAAAAATACCTGACGTGGGTCGCTCTTGGCGTTTTGGCGGCTATCATCGGCGGATTTTGGGTCGTGCTGGGGTAGTTATTTTTTCCCCGTCGCGCGCGCGACGAAAGGCATCAGGTTGTTCGCCTCGCGATTGCGAAGGAACGACAATCTTTCCTTTGATCCGCTTTCATAATAGCCGACGAGGCCTTCGCGTTGAGTCAGCGCTATAATGGCGGGAAAATCCGCCATGGGGTCAACTTCGTCGGCGATAAGGTCGGGGACAAGGTCAAAACCGAAAGCGGGTTTTTGGAATATAAAGCGCGGCTGTTTATCTTGCGTGTCGTAAGCGGCACCGACAATCCCGAATTTAAAGCTGGCATACGCGTTCCAAACCCGCTTGTCGTTTGCGGCTACTTGCGCAAATAGATGGTCGGCAACATGCGCAAACGGCAATTCGGATGCAAAATTCAAAAGGTATTGCTCCAGATTGTTGCCGCGAAATTCCGGATGCGTTTCGATGCTTCTGAACACAACGATATTATCGTCCAGCGACGCGTGAAAATAACGGATGTCGTTATTCGTAATAACGTGAAGGGCAATGGCCTCGCGCAAAGGCATTGGGCTTTCCATCGTCATTTGAGCGATGATTTTTCTCGAATAGCGAATGCCGATCATTAAGCCTGTCTGGCGCGACAGGAAATTCTGGTAAAAGGCCGTGCCTTGCGCGGGCACAAAATGCTTTTTGTCCGCCGGAAGGGCCGCGCGAGCCGTTTCATGCAAGGCCAGTACGTCGGTAATGTCGCTTTCGTCCAGGACATCGATGGCGGCCAAGCCGCCCGTTTTTGGTAGAAGAAAGTCTTTCATTCCCTGTAACTTACGTCAGATGGATGAAAGTAAAAATGAAAATCTGGAGTGAATAAACCAATCAAATTCAATATGTTAAAGAGCGCTTCACATTTTGAATTCGTCGCCCAGATAAACGCGGCGCACTTCGGCGTTGTCGATGATCTCATCCGGTGTGCCTTGCATCAAAACGCGGCCGTCATGGATGATATAGGCGCGATCGACGATTTCGAGCGTCGCCCGCACGTTATGGTCCGTAATCAAAACACCGATGCCGCGATCGCGGAGGTGTACGACCAGATCGCGAATGTCGCCAAGGGCGATGGGGTCAATTCCCGCGAACGGTTCGTCTAATAGGACGAAGTGCGGTTGCGAAGCCAGGGCGCGCGCGATCTCTAAGCGGCGGCGTTCGCCGCCTGACAAGGCAATAGAAGGTGGTTGTCTCAAATGGGTGATACCGAATTCGGCAAGCAATTCATCCAGCATTCCTTCGCGGGTGCTGTCGTCGGGTTCAATGATTTCCAGAACGGCGCGGATGTTGTCTTCGACCGTCAGACCTCGGAAAATGGAAGATTCCTGCGGCAGATAGCCCAATCCCAAACGGGCGCGGCGGTACATAGGGAAATGGGTAACATTAAGGCCGTCTAAATATATATGTCCCGTGTCCGGTTTGACGAGGCCCGTCACAAGATAAAAGCAGGTCGTCTTGCCGGCGCCGTTAGGGCCCAGAAGACCGACGACTTCGCCGCGTTGAAGCGTGAAGCTAACGTCGTGCACGACAGGGCGGCGGTTGTAACGCTTGCCAAGGTGGCCAGCTTCCAAACCTTTTGCATGCACGGGCCTTGGCGCGTGTTTCTTTGCAGGCGCAGAGAGAGGGACGACTTTGCCTGTGGGGGTCATGGCGCTCCTCTTCCAGTTTTTGGCGTTTTTGCCGTCGATTTGGCGGGCAATAAGGCGCGAACGCGGCCGGAGCCCTCATTCAACAAGCGGCTCTGATTGTTGACGAAGTCCGCTTCGCCGACGTCGCCCGTCAATTCGGTGCCGTCCGGACGCGTAATTTTTACATGGCCCGTTATTATCGCGATGTCGCGGGCGGCGTCATAGACGCCTTTATCGCCCCGCACAATATCGCTTTTAGTGACGACTGTTACGTTTCCTACGGCCGTCATCTTATGCAGTTGGTCTTTTCCGTTTGGCTGGTCGCGGAATTCAGCCGTTAAAACGTCTCCGGTGATGCGACGGTCGCCTTTGGACGCCACCGCACGGCCCCGGGCCACGGCGATTTTCGTTTCATCCCAGTATTCGAGGCTTTCGTGCGCCGTTACGACTTGATTGTTCGTCTCGTATTTCAGGTTGTTGCCCGTTACGACGACAACGTGCTTGTCGATGTCGTCCACAGCCCGGTCTCCGGTAATGCGTGCGTCCGATTTCAAGATGACGACATTGCCTTCGGCCGTCAGCCTGTCAATGTCGCCGGAGGGCTTGTCCTTTTTTTTGTCTTTTGATTTTAAGGGTTTTTTTCTTTTATGCGCCGTCAGAAGATCCGCCGTGACCGTCAATTCGCCACGCACGGCCTTTGCGTTTCCCCGCGCAACGTAAAGGTTCTGATCCCGATACCACTCAAGAGACTTATCCGCTGTAACCTCGACGGAGGCTGAATCCGGCGCGTCTTTTGCTTCGGCGCACGATATGCCGCCGAGCAGAAAACAGAACGCAATGATCCAAAGGCGATAGCTCATATTCGGGCTGAACCTTGAAATGTTTGTTTCTTTTATCCCGTATTCCTTGCTTTAGGGTAAAGAGGGTCTATCAGATGCTTACCTGCCGTGTAAACTAAGTACGGCCTTGGCCGGTCCGTTGATGATAACAGTATGCCCAGAATCAAAAAAACGAAAGCCAGCACCGCGAATGGTGCCAAAAGACCCTTGAATTAAAACGTTTTTATCTCCCCAAGCTTCACTTGTCTTAAGGTCAATTTGGGCTTCATCCGCCGTAATCTGGGTTCCGTTGTCGTGAAAAATACGGACGTTTCCGCCCAGCCAGAGTTTTTTGCCGGATTCGTCGTATCTGCCGAAATCAGCCTTGCCGTCGATCCACGCGCCGCTTTGCAATGTAATTTCGCCTTCCGGCTTCGTCAGATCGAATATTCCATGTAACGATGCCGGTTTTGTCGCCTGTGCCGCGAAAAGCGAGTAGGGCTGATTTTTTTCGTCAATTCCGGAAAAACGCAAATTATCGATGGCTAAATCGGGGATGTTTTTTGCGACATCCGAAAAATTGAAACTAGGAACAAGCGAAGGCCATATGAATAAAAGAAGAACGATTGTTCCCGCCAGCAAGGGCAGCCAAACCCTCAGACGAAGAACAAAATTCGCCATCCTTCCTTCCCGAGCGCTTTGAATGCGCTTGGTGAATCGTGGGCGGATGAAATCCAGCCTGCTGCGGCGAGGGTCTTTTTGGTGTTCGCTCATTGCGTCATTTTACCGCTCATTGCGGGAAAGCGCCTAATTAATCGGGTTTTCGAGACGGTTTGTGCGAAAAAATATCAACATCGCGCCAACCGGCGACATCCAATTCAGCCCGAACCGGAAGGAAATCCATAATCTTTCGTGCGAGGGCGGCGCGGTTTTCGCGCGCCAGCCGTTCGTCCAATAAGGTTTTCAGTTTATGCAGATATAGAACATCGGACGCCGCATAATTTAATTGTTCTTTCGACAGGGCAGGGGCCCCCCAATCCGATGTCTGTTGTTCCTTGGACAAATCAACGCCAAGCAAATCGCGCGTCAAGTCTTTCAGGCTGTGGCGGTCCGAGAACGTGCGAACTAACGCCGAGGCTATTTTCGTGCAGTACACAGGCTGCGGCATGATTCCCAAATATCGGTAGATCGTCGCGAGGTCGGCGCGGGCGAAGTGAAAGAGTTTCATCACCTTGGGGTCGGCCATAAGTTTTTTAAGGTTCGGCGCTTCGTACTGGCCGTCTAAAAGCTGCACGAGGTGGGCATTTCCGTCACCGGAAGACAGTTGAATGAGGCACAGCCTGTCCCGATCCCAATTTAGCCCCATGGATTCTGTGTCTATGGCGACGCAATCGCCGAAAGAAACATTTGCCGGCAAATCGCCAACGTACAGATTTATAGTCATATAGGCACACGCTCGTTATTGTGAAACAGGTCAAATGGCATAACATGGCTTTTGATTAAGAGCAAAACCCATGTTATTAAGGGCTTTCTTTTACCTCTTAGCCTTGTTCATAGGGGCTTCCTTTGTCATCGCCACTTGCAATTAGTTGGGTCCTTTCGACTATATCCGGCTACGGAATTTATGGCCTGCAGATTCTTATGCAGTATTTAAGGCGCGGGGGAGAAGCGAAGGATTTTATTTTAACAAACAAATCTTCGGTCATTTCCTTGCCGCCCCTTGAACAGGCGCGTGTCAGTTCATGCCTTGCCTTGTCCGATAAAATTTCAAAATTTCTCAGAGAAAATCCAAATGAAATTCTCAGCTTCAAACATGCCGTCCTTCACGGAAGCAGCACAGATTTTCAGGGGTTTCCCGGACAAGATCGCGTGTGGGGCAAGCCCAATGTTTCGTGCGCTGCTATCGAACATTTGATGCTTACGGAGCATGGAAGAAAGATAACGAAGAACTACGATATGTTCATCGCCATTTCGAAGTGGAACGCCGATTGGCTGAAAAGCCTTGATATCGGCCCCGTTCATTTATGTTATCAGGGCATCGATCCGGCGCTTTTTCATCCTGCTTCCGGATCGGGGCTTTACCGCAATCGTTTCGTCATTTTTTCCGGCGGAAAATTCGAATACCGCAAATCCCAAGATATCGTTGTTGCCGCTTTTAAACGTTTTTATGCCAAACACCCCGATGCTTTGCTGGTCACATGCTGGCAGTCTTTATTGAATCCGGACGCGGCCGCTTTTGCTTTAGCCGGATATTGCGACGGCGTTCCTGCCGAAAGAGCGGACAAGTTCGGATTACAAATAACGCCATGGCTTTTAAAACAAGGATTGCCCCAAGACAGCTTTATCGATCTGCCTTTCACGCATAATTTATTGATGCCTTCGGTCTTGCATGACTGCGATATGGCGGTTTTTCCGAACCGCTGCGAAGGAGGAACGAATCTTGTGGCGATGGAAGCCATGGCGTGCGGGGTACCGACATACGTTGCCTATAATACGGGACAAAAGGATTTGGTCGATTTGATAGGGTGCGGCGCTTTTCGCACGCAACGTCCCGTCAAAGCATCGCCCTCGATGCAAACGGTTCAGGATTGGGGCGAAACGGATGTGGACGAAGTCGTCGAGGCGATGGAGACCGTTTATGCCGGCCGGCAGAAGGTGCGCCGCGACGCGGAAGCCGTATCGGCGCGCATGAAAGACTGGACGTGGAGCGGCTTGAACGAGAAGTTATTGAAAATCGTCTGCGACGGAGAAAAAAGCGAATGAGTAAACCCCTTGTTGCCCTTGGCATACCTTCCGGCGATTTTGTTCACGCGGACTTTGCGATGTCGCTGGCAATGCTGTGCATGAATTCGGGCGCGTCCGTCGCCATCGTCAACGCTAAATCCTCTCTTGTGCCTTTGGGGCGTAATCAATGTGTTGGGGCAGCACAAGCGATGAAGGCGTCGCATTTGTTTTTTCTCGATACCGATATGGTGTTTCCTGCCGATGCGTTAAGGCGTCTTTTGGCGCATGATAAGGATATAGTCGGTGCGACATATGCGAAGCGCGCGCCGCCTTTTCATCCTTTGACGATAACCGAGGAGGGGAAGCTTGAGCAAATCACATCCGGTCTTCGCCGTGTCAGGCTTTTGCCGACGGGGTGCATGCTGATCAAGCTTGGCGTTTTTGAAAAATTGTCTGCGCCGTTTTTTAATTTAGAGAACGAGGGCGGCCAATTGCGCGGCGAGGATTATTATTTTTGCGAGAAGGCGCGCGCCGCAGGATTCGTTTTGTGGTGCGATGGCGATCTTTCATCGACTCTTGGGCACATCGGCCAAAATATTTTTCGTTTAAACGATTCATAAGGGAACATCGGCGTGTGTGTTTGATAGACGGTCTCGGCAAATTTTGCCGACCATGTCGATACTAGGCAATTTTTGCCGCGCTATATATTGTGACATTTATTTGCGTTTCTAGAAAAATCAGCAAGTTAAAAATTTAAACTGCATGGCATGCTTTTCGCATGAGACTCCCGACTGTTGACTGTCAACCCGTTAAGCAGGGATTCATTTTTATGGTCCATGTTTGGCGGGCTTAAACCCGCAGAAGGATTCTGCGAATAACCTCTGAAAGGAGTTCTACTATGTCTATTGGTGATATCTCCCTGACGTCGTCTGCTCGCGCAAACCTCACGGCTTTGCAGAACACGACGGCTCTTCTCGAAAAAACGCAAAGGCATTTGTCCACTGGTAAGGCCGTTAACGCAGCCACGGACGATGCTACGGCGTACTTCGCATCGAAAGGCTTCCTCAACGTCGCCAACAACTTGTCGACGGTGAAGATCAACCTTTCAACCGCGTTGGAATCCGTGAACTCGTACACGAACTCGATCGATAGCGTTTCCGATGTTATCGCCCAGCTCAAAGGTCTTGTGACCCAAGCGCTCGGCACGACGGATACGGTAACTCGTGCGGGTCTGGCGTCGCAGTTCAACGCTCTGACCACCCAAATGGATACCTTGGTAAACGACGCAACGTTCAACGGTACTAATCTGTTGAACAGCACGTCGAATACGTTGGTCATCTATTTTAACGCTGATAACACAACGTCTCTGACGATCTCCGGCGTAAACATTACTGCGGCAGGTCTGCTTGGTACAGGCAATACCGCAGCCAATGCTTGGGCCGACAACACCGACATTCAGTCCACTCAATCGTATTTGTTGACGGCTCTGTCGACATTAACGACGAATGCGGCGAACTTCGGTGGTAACGCTACGTTGATTCAGACGAGGCAAGCGTTTACTCAGAACCTGATTACATCGTTGCAAAACGCCGCGAACTCGCTGACGGCCGCCGATACGAACGAAGAGGGCGCAAACTTGCAAGCTCTGCAAGCTCAAGCTTCTCTGGGTATCGTGTCGTTGGGCGTCTCGGGTACGCTCGCAAGCGCGATTCTGAAGATCCTGTAGAGAAACAAGAGAAGGGCGGGCCTAAGGCGGCCCGCTCTTTTTCCTTTCATTATCATTTTTCTCGAAGGAGTCGGGATCATGCCATTAAAAATTCGAGTCAAGCCGGAAGGCAAAATTTTCGCCGGAGGCGCCGTTCTCAAGAACGTTGGAAATCGTCACGCAGATTTGTTGGTGCTTTCGGACAGCCCGGTGCTGCGCGAAGGATATA
>CAZQOE010000063.1:0-8846 GCA_964594935.1 uncultured Rhodospirillaceae bacterium
TGGCTTTTTCAATCGCGCCCGTGTCCGTCACCTGCTTCAGGCCTTTTTCGTCGACGATAGTTGCCGCCGATTTTCCGCTGGCAAGCATTTCTTCGAACACGTCTTTGGCAATGCGGCCCGAAATCGTTTGATTGCTGATAAGTTCGACCAAGCCGCCCAAGGCTTCGGCCGAGACAGGGCTGGTTTCGATGGTTTTGCCCAGCTTGTTAAGCGCGCCGAACAATTCGCCCGTGACCCAATTGGCGGCGAGTTTGCCGTCCCTGCCTTTGGCGACTTTCTCAAAGAAATCCGCCGAAGCTTTTTCGGCGACCAGCACGGAAGCGTCGTAGGGCTTGAGGCCGTAATCGTTGATAAACCGCGCCTTCTTGTCATCCGGCAATTCGGGCAGCGATTTTTTAACGCGTTCGACCATATTTGGGTCGAGCACCAAAGGAAGCAAATCGGGATCAGGAAAATAGCGGTAGTCGTGTGCGTCTTCTTTCGAGCGCATGCTGCGCGTGACGCCTTTGCCGGTGTCCCACAGGCGCGTTTCCTGCACGATGGAGCCGCCGGCCTCCAGAATTTCGACCTGACGCGTGGCCTCGTATTCGATAGCTTGCTGCACGAAGCGGATGGAGTTGACGTTCTTGATTTCGGTGCGCGTGCCAAGCTTGTCGTCGCCTTTGCGGCGCATCGACAAATTTACGTCGCAACGCATGGAGCCTTCTTCCATGTTGCCGTCGCACGTGCCGAGGTAACGCAAAATCGCGCGAAGTTTTTTAAGGTAGGCTCCTGCCTCTTCGGGTGAGCGCATGTCGGGTTCGGAAACAATTTCCATCAGCGCGACGCCCGAGCGGTTTAAGTCCACGAAGGTTTCGTTGGGGCTTTGGTCGTGCATGCTCTTGCCCGCGTCCTGCTCAAGGTGCAAACGTGTGATGCCGACGGTGCGTGTCGAGCCGTCGGCCAGATCAAGGAGAATTTCTCCCTTGCCGACGATGGGCTGCGTGAACTGGCTGATCTGATAGCCCTGCGGCAGGTCGGCGTAGAAATAATTCTTGCGGTCGAAGACCGACGTCATGTTGATTTGCGCCTTGAGCCCGAGACCTGTACGGACGGCTTGTTCGACGCACTTTTCGTTGATGACGGGCAACATGCCCGGCATCGCCGCGTCGACCGTGCTGACTTGCGCGTTGGGGGCCGCGCCGAAGGTCGTCGATGCACCCGAAAAAAGCTTGGAGTTGGAAATGACCTGAGCGTGGACCTCAAGTCCAATCACCATTTCCCACTCGCCTGAACATCCTTGAACGTAAGCCATAGTCTTATGCCGTATATGGAGGTTTATGCGTGAACGCCGCCGCCTTTTCGAGGGCGGAAGCGGTTTTGAACAGCGTTTCTTCGTCGAAGGCGCGGCCGATCAACTGCATGCCGATGGGCAAGCCGTTTTTGGCGACTCCGACGGGAAGGCAGATGCCCGGAAGGCCCGCCAGATTAAGCGTGACCGTAAACACGTCCTCCAGATACATCTGCAACGGATCGCCTGTCTTTTCGCCGAGCGCGAACGCCGTGCCGGGCGACGCCGGAGTCAAAATCACGTCGCACTTTTTAAACGCTTCGACGAAATCGTTACGTATCAAACGGCGGACTCGCTGCGCCTTGCGGTAGTAGGCGTCGTAATATCCCGCCGAAAGCACATATGTGCCGATAAGAATGCGTCGGCGGACTTCCTTGCCAAAACCTTCGAAGCGCGTCGCGGCGTACATGTCGTTGAGGTCTTTGCCCGCAACGCGCAGGCCGTATCGCACGCCGTCATAGCGCGCGAGGTTCGACGAGGCTTCGGCGGGGGCGATGATGTAGTAGACCGGCAAGGCGTATTTGGTGTGGGGCAGGGAGATTTCAACGACTTCCGCGCCTGCGGCTTTCAGCATATCCGCGCTTTTTTGCCACAAGGCGTCGAGTTCCGGACTGACGCCTTCGATGCGGTATTCGCGCGGTAGGCCGACTTTCAGGCCCTTGACTGATTGTCCCAGCGCCGCGACGTAATCGGGAACAGGAACATCGACCGACGTGGAATCTTTTTCATCGAAGCCCGCCATCACGCGAAGCATCAATGCGGCGTCCGCGACGCTACGCGTCATGGGGCCCGCCTGATCGAGCGACGAGGCGAACGCGATAATGCCCCAACGCGAGCAACGCCCGTAGGTCGGCTTGATGCCGACAATACCTGTGACGGAAGCGGGCTGGCGGATCGATCCGCCCGTGTCCGTTCCCGTCGCGCCCATGGCGATGCGCGCCGCGACTGCCGCGGCAGAGCCGCTGGAGGAGCCTCCCGGCACAAGCTTACGTGCGGCGTTGGCGGGATCTGTTCCCGACCACGGGCTGATCGTCGGCTTGAAATAACTCGTCCCGCCGCTTGAACCCATCGCGAATTCGTCAAGGTTGACCTTGCCCAGCATGACCGAGCCCGCGTCGAACAATTTTTTTGACACGAAGGATTCATAGGTCGGCACGAAGTTATGAAGAATATGGCTTGCCGCCGTCGTGCGCGTTCCCTTGGTGCAATACAAATCCTTGATGGCAAGCGGAATGCCGTCGAGGTCGCCCGTCTTACCGGCTTTGCGGCGCGCGTCGGATTCGGCGGCTTGCTTCCGTGCGATGTCCGGCGTTTCGGTGATAAAGGCGTTCAGGCCGCGCGCTTTTTCGACGGCGGCGATGTGCGCGTCGGTCAGTTCGACGGCGCTGAACTTTTTAGCGGACAGCCCTGTAAGGGCTTCTGTGATCGTCAGATCGGTAAGCTTGGTCATGTTATTCAACAACCTTGGGAACGGTAAAGAAATCGGCCGTGCTGGCGGGCGCGTTGGCGAGAACGTCTTCGGGGTGGCCGCCATCGTTGATAACGTCGGGGCGCATGCGAAGCGAGGCATCGTTGACGTTCGCCAAGGGCTCGACGTTCGTGACGTCGACTTCGTTCAATTGCTCGACCCAGGCGAGGATCTGGTTCAGTTCGCCCGCGACGTGGGCCTGCTCTTCGGCGGGAATCTTTAATCTCGCGAGGTTGGCTATTTTGGCAACAAGTTTTACATCAATCGTCATGATAAGTTTGCTTTGCTGAAATGGTCTGAAGCGGCTATCACTAACATCCATGAACGTCGTACGCAATATAGCCGAACTATCAGCGCTTTTGCGCAAAAACAGCTGCCTGCTGGGACTTGATTACGGCAGCAAGGTGATCGGCGTGGCCGTTTCCGACCCCGGTTTAAGCATCGCTTCGCCGTTAACGTCGATCGAGAGAGCAAAGTTTCCGGCAGATGCCGCCGCGATTGCCGCGATTGTCAAAGAGCGCGACATCGGGGGATTCGTCGTGGGACTGCCGAAAAACATGGACGGCAGCGAAGGGCCTTCGGCCCAAGCGGCGCGCGCGTTTGTCCGCAATCTATCGGAAAAGGGAAATCTTCCCGATTTGCCCGTCGTCTTTTGGGACGAGAGGCTTTCAACCGCCGCTATTGAGCGATTTTTGGTCGAAGACGATATGAGTCGCAAACGCCGAGATTTGGTCGTGGATAAGATGGCAGCCGCGTACATTTTGCAGGGGGCGCTCGACGCGATTCGACACAATATTTCGAGGGGTATTTTTGAATAACCCTGTATTTTTGCGAAGTTATCGCGACATAAAATAATTTTTTAGAAAAATACAGAGAGATGTTGCAAAAGTTGCGCTTGTGTGCTCTGATACAACCTATGAGTGTATATGGTCCTGTATGCACTCGTCATCTAACCTCATGAGGTTCCTCATGAATAAAGCCGAATCAATTCGAAAAAACATACCAGTCAGCGAAGACACTAAAGAACACATGCGTAGTACGCTTGTCAGCCGGAACGTGGTCATCTCCGGTCGCCGCACCAACGTCCGGCTAGAGCCTGAAATGTGGGACGGACTGCGCGAAATATGCCAGCGCGAGCGGTCGACCATACACCAAGTCTGCACGACCGTGTCTTTACAGAAAATGGAAGAAACGTCTTTGACTGCGGCTATTCGCGTTTTCGTCATGCGCTATTTCCGCCTTGCTGCGACGGAAGAGGGGCATACGAAAGCGGGGCATGGCTATGGTCTGACGCTTGGACTCTCTATGAGCGGTAGTTCGACGGGCCATGAGCTACCAAGTGCTGCGCCGTTGACGAAGACGAGTTTTGCCTGAGTCGTTCTTCATAATTCTGCCATAATCCCTTAAAGGGTGTGGCGCAGAGGGGGATACGTTTACACCTTTATTTTAGGGCTTAATTTTAATCTTTAAAATAATTCCACCTTCGGGCTTGATTCACAATCTGCATCCGATTACCCTGATCTTATCAAATTCAATCCCATGCCTTGTTCGATAAGCTTTTCCCTGATTTTCGAGAATTTGTCGAAGGGGCCACGGAAAGAATTCCGGTGTTGCGCAGGATGCCAAGGCGAATCTCGGTATTGTGCGCGGCTTTATTCTTAATCCATCTCGGCATGGGCGATATCGCCGCATCGCCGGAAGTTCCTGAAGGGGGAAACGATGTTTAAAAAACTTTTGTGCCTTACGGCCGCTCTTGTCCTCGTATCTGCTTGCGATACGATGGGCACTAACGAAGGAGAAGGCGGCGCTTATGGCGCTGGCGGAGCCAAGGGCGCGGCAGCGCGTCCCGGCACGCAAGAAGATATGGTCGTCAACGTCGGCGATCGCGTGTTCTTCGGCTTCGATAAATCCGATCTGACCACGGAAGCTCAAGAGACGCTTGATCGTCAGGCCACGTGGCTGAAGAAGTATTCTTCGGCCAAGGTCACGCTGGAAGGCCATTGCGACGAACGCGGCACGCGTGAATACAACATCGCGCTCGGCGAACGCCGCGCGACGGCAGCCAAGAACTATTTGGTCGCCGCCGGCATCACCGAAGCCCGCATCAACACGATCTCTTACGGCAAGGAACGTCCGGCAGTCGTTGGCAGCAACGAAGCCGCTTGGGCGCAGAACCGCCGCGCTGTGACGATCGTCGTTCAGTAAGCGATAGCTTTTCTAAATTAAAAGCCCGCAGGGAGACCTGCGGGCTTTTTTTATGCGCAAAGGGAGTTACAGAATTCTGATTCCCGCATTCTTTTGGGTCAGCTGCAAAAACACGTCTTCAAGGTTTGTTTCTTCGGTAATCAGATCGTTGATCGCAAATCCGTTCATCTGCGCGTTGCGCAAAAGAACCGCCGCCGCCATCTGGCTCGGGCGATATGCGATAGAAAGACGCCGCGCGTCGAGGCGTTCCCACCCCTGCGCCCGCATGTTTTCCGGAACGAGCTTGATATCGCGGTCGACGACAACCGTCAGACGCTTGTTGTCGATCCGGCGCAACAGGTTTTCCTTGGTGTCGTTCGCGACGACTTCGCCGTTATTGATGATCGCGATGCGGTCGCACAATTCCTGCGCTTCTTCCAAATAGTGCGTGGTGAGAAGAATGGTCGTACCCGCGGCGTTCAGCTTTCTGACGTATTCCCACAAGGATTTCCGGAGTTCCACATCCACGCCCGCCGTCGGCTCGTCGAGCACAAGAACGGGCGGATTATGCGCCAGAGCCTTTGCAATCATAAGACGACGCCGCATGCCGCCTGACAGCATGCGGGCAGGAGTGCGGGCGTTTTCGGTCAGGCCGACGATTTCCAGCAATTCTTTTGTGCGGCGTTCGCGTTTGGGCACGCCGTAAAGGCCCGCTTGCATGTCTAAAAATTCGCGCGGCGAGAAAAAAGCGTCGAGATTGAGTTCCTGAGGCACGACGCCGATAGAAGACCGTGCCATGCGGGGGTTTTCGTCCACCTCGTAACCCCAGACGCGCGCCGCACCCGACGTTTTGATCACAAGCCCCGCCAGAATGTTGATGAGCGTCGACTTGCCTGCGCCGTTCGGCCCCAGAAGCCCGTAAATGCATCCGCGCGGAATCTGGAGATTGATGTTTTTAAGGGCTTCCTTGGGCGGTTGACCGTTTCCGCCGGCATAGGTCTTGGTAAGCCCTGCGACTTCGACGGCAAAGTCGGGCGAGAGGTCGATCATTTCGCTAAAGTTTGAGGGTAGGGTCATGAGGGCGGCGATAATGGCATGTTTTTCATAAGCTTCGCAAATATTTCCCGATCGGGGCGTTTCCCCGAAGTTACGCAAAGAAAAGGAAAATTTCGTTTCCTGCGCGTTTGGGCATAGAATGCCTTGTTGCCCTTGATTCCAGAAGATGCCATGCCCCGCCAGATTGAATGTATTCCTGTTAACTCGACGCGAGTCGCTTGCGCGGGTGACGAAGGGCTGGCTCATCCGCGCGTTTTTCTTGCGATGAACGCGCAAGGCTTTGTCGATTGCCCCTATTGCGGCAGACGATTTGTTTTGAAAGAATGCGCGGGCAAGGATAACAAGGCGTAGGATAAATCAGAAGGGTCATGTGATGAACGGTCAGAGATTTTCTTCTTCTTCGGGCATCGCCATAGGTCCGATTTTGTTTATCATCGCCCTGTTGGCCGTTTTGGCGGCGGCCATGTCTTCCGGCGGCGGTGGTTTTCAAGTTTCGGGGATAGCGGACCGCATCAACGCCGATATTGTCGCGCAGGCGAATATGATCCGCACGACGATCAACCAATGCAATTTGCAGTACTCGCTTGCGTTGTCGTCGGGGTCCGTCGATCTGGTCGGCACCGATCCTCCCGGAGGATATCCCGCTTCGGACACGACCAACGGCACGGCGGTCTCGGCCTTGGTTTGCGACCCTATGGGCGGCGCGTCTTTGTGGGGGGCGATTCTTTTGCCGCCGCCGACAAAGGGCTTTAATGCCTGGAAATATATCAATAACGGTCCGACCAATGGCCGCTGCATCTGGACGACTCCGTCAACGGCCAGTCCCGTAAACAATAATGGCATTGTCGAAGGGTTGTCGCGCGCGGCGTCCAAGTTCAACAGCGGGACGGCCGCCGATACGACGCACGAAGTCGTTTATGATCCCGCCAGCGCGTCGCAAAAATTCGTTGTCTGGATCACTATGCCCGCGACTGCGGATGACGCCGATTCCCATTGCGAGCCTTGATCCAATTAAGCGATCTTGGGCTTCCGCCTACGCCAAGGCTTCCGCGGACAGGGCAAAATGCGCCTATAAAAATTTTCGCCTCAAGCTTGCTTAATTGGATGAAAAAACTAGAGTTGAACAAATGACATTCGCTGTTCCTTATTTAGAGCAAATAAAAACCGTCCTTATCGACGCTGCGCCCGGGATGCCCGCCGACATTTGGTGGGTCACGGCGGCCGTGCTTTTTATTCTTGCGCTCGCCGCGCTGGTCGACGCCTTTACGACGACGGTTCCCGACGCGCTGATTTTTTTCGGCCTTTTTGCGATTACGTTCATGCAGGGGATGTTCGCGTCATGGGAAATCGCCGCGCAACATTTGCAGTATGCGATATTGGCGGGGCTGTTTATTTGGGCGATCAATTTCGCGTGGGTGAAGAAATTTCACTACGACGCGCTGGGCATGGGCGACGCGAAATGGACGATGCTGGCGGTCGCCTGTTTTGGAATCAAATCTGCTGTTTTGGCCTGGGGTATAGGTTCCGTTTTGGCAACAATTTTTATTGGATTGTTTCGGTTATTTAAGTATCAAATGTCGAAGGTCACATTTTCGCCTTTTTTGTTTATAGGTCTGGGCCTTGGCCTTTATGCGACCCGGTTTTGGTAAAAAAGGAGGCATAAAATTATTTTTTGCTTGCTTGACTAAGGTCAAACTCTACACCATATCTTGTGTTATAGTGCATTGCATTATACATCATCTAGTATCTCACCCCTATTTTTCTGGAAGATCGTAACATGGCAAACGCGTCTCTGGCTTTTCGTTCTGACCCTTCTATTTCCGATGCGCAGGATGTATCCAGAGGAACCATGATAGACTGTTCAGACACCGTAGAAGAGTACGTTTCGAAAGCCGACTGGCGCATTAATGCGAACGCCAACGTCGGCTATAGCCATGCCGGACTCGTGAACAACATTGCCGGCAAAGTGATCGCGAATTTTTGGCTCGACGACGTGTACACACCCGACGAAGGCCGCGCGCACCGCGAAGGCGATTATCACATTCACGACCTCGACAGCCTCGCGGGATATTGCGCGGGCTGGAGCCTTCGCCAACTTCTGACCGAAGGATTCAATGGAGTCACGGGCCGCGTGTCGTCGCGTCCGCCGCGCCACTTCCGCGAAGCGTTGGGCCAGATGTCGAACTTCCTCGGCATCCTTCAATCCGAATGGGCGGGCGCGCAGGCGTTCAGCTCGTTCGACACGTATCTCGCGCCGCTGGTTTTCATCGACCAATTGGGCGACGGCGAAATCGTCAAGGCCATCCGCCAATTCGTCTATAACCTGAATGTTCCGGCCCGGTGGGGCCAATCGCCCTTCACGAACGTGACGATGGACATCACGTGCCCCGAAGATTTGAAGACGGTCATGCCGATGTGCGGAACCGAACATCTGTTCGACGGCGTCCGCGACGGCGAACTGCTCCGCATGGCGCGCCAACGCCGCCCCGAAATCCAGAAGCTGACGGACATGACCTACGGCGACTTCGCGCCCGAAATGGAACGCGTCGTTCTGGCCTACTACGAAGTCATGACCGAAGGCGATATGACGGGACAACCGTTCACGTTTCCGATTCCGACCGTCAACATCACCGAAGACTTTCAGTGGGACAGCCGCGTCGCCAACGTCATTTTCGCGAACACGGCGAAAGTCGGAAGCTCGTATTTCCAGAATTTCATCGGCAGCCAATACACGCGCGACGAAAACGGCGTGCGCCACGAAAACCCCGAAGCCTATAAGCCCGGCGCGGTGAGGTCGATGTGCTGCCG
>CAZQOE010000064.1:0-8712 GCA_964594935.1 uncultured Rhodospirillaceae bacterium
GTCGGGCAGGAAACCAATGTCGGCGTAAATCGGCGCAATCCCATGGTTTGAAGAATATCACGGGCCACCCGGACTTCTTCGACTGGATCCGCCGTCAGAGAAACACGGATCGTGTCGCCGATGCCTTCCGCGAGCAACAACCCGAGCCCGATGGAGCTTTTTACGGTGCCCGTGCGCAATCCGCCCGCTTCGGTAACGCCGATGTGCAAGGGATAATCGCAAACTTTCGACAAAGCCCTGTACGCCGCGATGGTCAGGGCGACGTCCGAAGCCTTCACGCTGATTTTAAAATTAGTGAAATCGTTATCTTCAAGAATCTTGGCGTGATAAAGCGCGCTTTCGACCATGGCGTCGGGGCAGGGTTCCCCGTATTTTTCCAGAAGGTGCTGTTCCAACGATCCGGCGTTGACCCCGATGCGCATCGAACAACCGTGATCCTTTGCGGCCTTGATGACTTCCTTCACGCGGTCGTCCGACCCGATATTGCCGGGATTGATGCGCAAACAAGCGGCGCCCGCTTCGGCAGCTTCGATGGCGCGCTTGTAGTGAAAATGAATATCCGCGACCACAGGAACCTTGGACTCGCGAACGATTTGTTTCAAAGCGGCGGTCGACTCCTCGTCGGGGCAAGAACAACGGACGATATCGACGCCCGCTTCCTCGGCCAGACGAATTTGCTCGATGGTGGCCTTGGCGTCGCTGGTCAACGTGTTTGTCATTGTCTGGACGCTGATGGGCGCATCGCCACCCACAAGCACTTTACCGACGGTGACTTGGCGCGTTTTGCGGCGCTTGATTTGCCGCCACGAACGATGGCCCTGCGCGTCTTGAGCTAATTCAGACATACTTTCCCCTTAAACAATTATCGGCGCGACGATCCATAATTCGCCTTCAAACGGCTTGGGTCGAGCGCGACATCCCGAACCATATGCGGCGGGCCGCTGGCGATTTTCGACAAATCATTGCCGTCGAGCGACAAAATAATGCCGTTGCCGTTGTTGGTGGTTAAAGACAGCCCCGGCTTATTCGGAACGCTATACGTTTCGCCGGGTTTCAGGATGCGGTCGAAAAGCGTTTTGCCGGAATCGTCGGCCACCATAACCCAGCTATCCTGCGTCGCCCGAATGACGACGCGCGAAGAATCATCCGCCTCGTTAAGGGCCGGTTGCTTTTTTTCTTCCGCAGCGGGTTGAACGGCTGCGGCAGGTTTGGCTTCCGTTTCCGTCTTCTTTTGTTCCTTCACAGGCTCGACTTTCGCGGGCGTTGCGGTTTTGTTGGAAACGTCGGCTTTAAGCGCGGCCGCTTGCTTTTCCGCCGTAACGACGATGCCCGGCGAAGCCTCAGGAATAAGGGGTGCAGGAGCGTCCGTCGCTTCCGTCTTCTTTTCAGGCGTCGCGGGCGCAGGGGCAGGCGTTGCGACCGGCGCAGGTGCAGAAACGGCAGGCGAAGAAACCGGAGCCGTCAAGCCCGCCGCCGCGTCCGTCTCAGCGGAAGACGCACTCGCCGTTTGAATGGATGTTGGCAGAGTGGGAGGAAGCCGCACTTCTGCGCGGTCCGTCGAAGCGAAGCTGTACCAGATGGAATAAATCACGATAAGGGCGACGGTTGCGCCAACCATGATGATGAAGGATGGAATGCGCCCCTCGGGGACGGGGATGGGCATCGAAAGGACGGGCTTTTTACGGCGTCCGGCCATCTCGTAGCGATAGCGGTCGACGGCTTCCTTGCCGTCGATGTCCAGAAAATTCGCATAAGTGCGCAAGAACCCGATGACATAGGCATCGGCCGGAAACTCGTCGTAGCGGCTATTTTCAAGCGCGATCAAAAACGCGGGCTTGATGCACAAGTATTCGGCGATTTGATACAAATCGTCGCCGCGCCTCATACGCGCGTCGCGCAACACGTCGCCGATGCGGTCGGAGCGGGACTTTTGCTTGCCTGATTTGGAATCGTCGTCTTGATCCTTTGGAATGGCGACGACGCGCGAGGAATAAGAGTCGTCCTCGTCTGAATCGGATGCGGATGATTTTTTGTTTTTATTTTTGGTCATGACTAGGGAAAAACATAGAAGAAGTGGCTGAAAAAGGCAAACAACAGGACGTTATTTGGAAGGAAAAATATTTTTCGGGATTTTAATATCCCGAATTCCCTTCGGCATTTTCATACCCCGGATTCCCTTCGGCATTTTCATGCTCCTGATCCCGAATTCCGCGTCCCGAATCCACTTGTAGCCCCTGTTTTCTAAGGCTTTTTCCGCCTGCGCGACAAGTTCGGCCAGAATATCGGCGACGGGCTGCTCTTTCTTGACCATGCCGACGCTTTGCCCCGCCATGACCGATCCTGTTTTGACGTCGCCGTCAATAACGGCGCGGCGCAAGGCTCCGGCCCAGAAGTGCTCGATTTCCAGCTGGGCTTCTTCGCGGGTCAATCCGCCGCATTCGAAGCGGGCAATAACCTCGCGTTGCTTGATCATAAACTTCTTGCTGCCTTCGTTGGCAAGCGCGCGGACGGGAATGACCGGAAAGCGCGAGTCGATCTGAACCGTCGGCACGGCATCCCGCGACGAGGCGCGAATGAAGGCGTTCTTGAAATTCGGATGTGCGATGCACTCCGTCGCGCACACAAAGCGCGTGCCCAACTGCACGCCCGCCGCGCCCGCCTCCATAAACGAGACGATAGCCTCGCCGCGCCCGATGCCGCCCGCGACGAAGACGGGCACGTCGCGGAATTCGGGCAGAATTTCCTGCGCGAGGACGGACGTGCTGACGGGCCCGATGTGCCCGCCCGCCTCGTTGCCCTCGATGATAAGGGCGTCGACGCCCATGCGAACGAGTTTTTTCCCAAGCGAGGACGTAGGGGTAAAGCATAGAACCTTGGCGCCGCCATCCTTGATTTTGGTGATGTCGGGGGCCGAAGGAAGCCCGCCCGCCAAAACGATATGCGAAACTTTTTCGGCAAGGCACACGTCGATAAGGGTCTCGATTTGGGGATGCATTGTAATAATGTTGACCCCGAAGTTTCTTGAAGTCAGGGCCTTGGTCGCCTGAATTTCCGCCCGAAGTTCGTCGGGCGTCATCGATCCGCAGGCCAATGTGCCAAACGCGCCGCTATTGGAGAGCGCCGAAACCAGATGGCGCTCGGAAATCCAGCTCATCGCGCCGCCCATGATCGCCAGATCCGAGCCCAAAAAATCGCAACCGCGCTGCCACATATGTTGAAGCGATGGAGAAACAGTTACCATGGAATGTTCTGTCCGTTAAAATTAAGAAACTGGCCCGAATTTTCCTGTTTCAGGCTGGATATCACGCCCCGCATTTGTGTTACGCTTTGCTTCGGCGTTAAATCCGCGCCTTTGCCTCCCATATCGGTTTTGACCCAGCCTGGGTGAAGGCAGGCTACAATACTTTTTTGATTTTTCAAGCTGATAGAAACGCTTTTCATGGCGGCATTAAGCGCGGCTTTGCTAGAACGATAGGCAATATCGCCTTCGCGGGAAATATGATCGATAGAGCCCATGCGGCTTGAAATCATAATCAGCTTTGAACCCGCTTTCCGGGAAAGGTTTTTCTGAAAAGCCTCCGCGACCATAATCGGCGCAATTGTGTTCGTGCGCAAGACCTTCATCCAATGCGCAGAATTAATTGATCCGAGACTCTGCGTCTTATCGTCGCTTTCGGCCGAAACGTGCGGTCCCGCGCCGGAATAAATTCCCGCGCAGTTGATAAGCAAATCAATCGCCGTATCCTTCAGCTTTTCGGCCAAAGCCGAGATGTTTGCATCATCGGTCACATTCAGCTTTTCGATAACGATTAAAGGATTGGCCTTCGCCAAAGCTTGCAGCGCTTCTGCGCTAGATGGCGCGCGGCAGCAGGCGATAACATTAGCCCCGTCTGCCGCATATTGCCTGACGAATTCCAGGCCAAGTCCGCGGCTGGCTCCTGTAATCAAAACGGTGGATGGGGCGCCCGTCATAGATACTATCCCGCTGTTTTTGCCTTCGCCGCATGAATTTTGGCCAAAGCGTCTTCCACATGGCGGCTATGAACATCCTCGGCAGGCCGCTGTTTGGAAGTATCGATTTCCGCTGCCATGGGGCCTTCGGTTTTGATGCCGCAAAAGACGAGTTTCAAAAGCTTCAAAGGATGGGCAAAAGCGTCGGCGGCGGCCGTGGGTTCGTATCCGCAATGAACCATGCAGTTCGCGCATTTTTCATAACGGCCGATTCCGTACTTTTCCCAATCGGTCGTATCCATCAATTCGCGATAGGTTTTGGCAAACCCCTCGGCGACAAGATAACAAGGCCTCTGCCAGCCAAAGATACTGTACCCGGGTATGCCCCAAGGCGTGCATTCATAAGTCTGGTTGCCCGCCAGAAAATCCATAAATAGGGGCGACTGGCTGAAACGCCATTTGGGCTTGCCTTTTTTGACGCCTTCCTTGCCGATCCGGATAAGTTCGCGGAACATATTCTTGGTCGCAGTACGGGTCAAAAAATGCCCCTGATCCGCGGCGCGTTCATAGGCATACCCGGGAGACACGGTAATATCGTCCAGCCCAAGTTCCATCATGTGGTCGAAGAAAGCGGCTGTTTTTTCCGGCACGGCGGTGTTGAATAAAGTGCAGTTGATGGTGACGCGAAAGCCTTTTGCCAAAGCGACCCTGATGGCGTTCTCGGCTCGGTCATACGCGCCTTTAAGGCCGACGGCGCGGTCGTGGTCGTCTCTGTCGCCGTCCAGATGCACCGAGAAATTGAAATAAGGCGACGGCGTGAAAAGGTGGATTTTCTTTTCCAGAATCTGCGCGTTGGTGCACAGCGTGACGTATTTCTTCTTTTCGACCAGCCGTTTGACGATTTCGCCGATCTCGTGATGGAGCAACGGCTCCCCGCCGGGAATCGAAACGATAGGCGCGCCGCATTCCTCGGCTGCCGCGACGCATTGTTCGACTGACAAACGCTGGTTAAGAATTTCGTCCGGATAATCGATCTTGCCGCAGCCAAGGCACGACAGGTTGCACCTGAACAAAGGCTCCAGCATCAGCACAAGCGGAAAACGCTTATTCCCGCGCAGCCGTTGCTTGATCATATAAAGGGCGACGTCGAATTGTTGGCGCAAAGGAACGGACAATTTATTTCTCGATACTGTTGGGTTAAGGAACGCTCTTATAGCGCCTTCGTGTTTTAAGGGTCAAATCGACAGTTCAAGGGCCTGCGGCTAAGCTGCTCGCGCAAAAGGATTCCCGATGTCTTTTCTCACAGCCCTCAAGGACGGAAACTGGCTCAACCTGCGGCGCGTCAGGGATTACCCGCGCATTTTCCTTATACTTTTTGTCGTTCTGGGCATCGCATGGGCCGCAGGGCTTCATGAAAGGCTCAAGCCCACCGAAGGAACTTTTGTTACCGATTTCGTCAACGTCTATGCGGCGGGGCAGGCGGTGCGCGAGGGTAAACCGGCGGACGCCTATGATTGGAAGGCCCAAAAAAACCGCGAAGACAAAATCAAAAACACTTTTAACGAAGGGCGAAACATTCCGCCGGACATGGGCTACCTGCCGTGGCTCTACCCGCCGATGTTTTTCGCCGTGGCGACGCTTGCGGCCTTTTTGCCGTATTGGTTTGCGCTCATTGCTTATTCGCTCGCGGGCCTTGCCGCCTACGCCGCCGCGCTGCGCAAAATAATCCCCCCGTACAAAGAGTCTCTCTGGGCGCTTGCGGCCTTTCCGGGCGTATTCGTGAATCTTTTTTCGGGACAAAACGGATTTATCACGACATCGCTGTTTGCCGCCGGATTGTATCTTCTCGAAACGTCGCCGATACTCGCGGGCCTCGCCTTCGGCGCGCTTTCGTATAAACCGCACTTTTTTATCCTCGTCCCGCTCGTTCTTTTTGTCGGAAAGTATTGGAAAGCCTTGGCCGCGACGCTCCTCAGCGCGGGCGCTTATGCGGCGCTTTCGGTTCTGGCTTTCGGCGTCGAGCCGTGGAAGGCCTTCATGTACGGCTTCGGCAACACCTCCGCGCTGTTACAGGACAATTCGGATCGCTGGCTCGGCATCCTTCACAGCGCGTTTTCGGCAGTCCGCACGTTCGGGGGCAGCGTCGAATTCGCCTCGGCCATACACGAAATCGTCGCCGTCGTCGCGATCATGGCGCTCGTCGTGATATGGAAAAACAAATCGTCGTTCGCCGTTCGCGGGGCGTCGTTGGCGTCGGCGGCGCTGCTGATAAGCCCGTACTCTTTCGTCTATGACCAGGTCCTGCTCGCCATTCCCATCGCGTTGCTCGCGGGGCAGGGACTCAAAACCGGATTTTTGAGTTACGAAAAAACGTTTCTCTTCGCGCTTTGGCTCCTGCCGTTTCTGGTTCAGGACTCCTTCGCGCATTTCGCGCTACCAATGACACCGCCGATGCTAATGGGGTTGATGGTTGTGTGTTGGAGGAGGAGAATTAAGTCGCAAATACCCTAATTGTTTACAGGGCAAGGGCGTGATAAAATACCTTCCAAATTAATATGTTTTGCTCGTTTAGAGGGCTTCAATATGAACGAAGAAATTTATAAACAGCTGGCTGAAAAATTCCCGACATACAAAGAATTGTCATCGGTTCCCGTTAAAGACAACAGCGAGCCCATGATGAAAATTGATTTTAGAAAAGCCGTGCGCGTTTTTTCAATTGACGAAAGAATGAAAAAATTTACGGGAAACGACATCTATGTCCGGCAATCGGTCATTCAGAAGCTGGATGATGCCCAAAACAACCTTGCCTCCGTCATGGAAGGATGCGCGTTAGAGGTTGTTTATGGCTACCGTCATCTGTCCATTCAGCGGCAAATTTTCAGGCAGGTGAAAAAAGACCTGACATCGAAAAATAAATATTCAAGCGAGGACGAGCTAAATGAAGCCATACATTGTTTTATAGCCTTTCCCAAAGTTGCAGGGCATCCGACGGGCGGCGCTGTCGATGTTCGTATCGTCGATGCTGATGGCAAGCCGCTCCAAATGGGAACGGATATTCATGCTTTTATTGAAGATTCTTATGTGTACTCGCCGTTAATAAACGAAGAGGCTAAATATAATCGCCAAATTCTTAGGGAGTGCATGACAAAGGCGTATGACGGGGAGTGGTGGCACTTTTCATATGGCGACCGTGAATGGGCATTGTTTTACGAAAAGCCGAACGCAATATATGACCAAATTGTTTTTGAACCTGTATTGCGGCAAAACAGAAAAAGTCTCCCGAAGCCGAAAAAGCCTAGTTTATAAAATTTTTTTGCCCTCCAGAATTAGCCTCTCGTCTTTCCCAACTACGCCGCCCTTACCACGACCCTCTGGCTCCGCCGCCGCCGGATGATCCGCCACCAAACCCGCCGCCCGAACCGCCTCTTCCCGCGTTGCGCATCATAAAGAACAAAATCGCGCCCAACGCTGCAAGTAAAGCCCACGCCCATCCCGACCTGCCGGTTTTGAACAAATTGACGATGATGGCGACAAAGGCCACGACCCCGCCGATTAAAACCAACCAATACCAAGTCGGAACAGTCGGCATGGGAAGCTGCAACCCCCGCGCCATGGCGTCCATTCCGCGCACGCCGTCCACAATGCCGGCGGTATAATCGCTGCGTTTGAAAGCGGGGACAATAAGCGACTGCATGATGTCGTTGCTCTGGGCGTCGTAATTGTGCCCGAACCCGCCGCCCAGCTCGATGCGCGCTTCGCGGTTTCCGACGGAAACCAAAAGCAGCATGCCATAATTGCGGTCCGGCGTTCCGATGCCCCAATGGTTGAAAAGTTGGGTCGCATAACCGTCGATGCCAAGGCTGCTCGCGCCATAGCTTGCCAAAGAGTCGATGGTGACGACGAACAAAGGAATCCGCTGCTCTTTCAGCAAGGCCGAAGCCGTCTTGTTGATCTCCTGCCGGTCTTTTTCCGGAATCAAATTGGCTTTATCGACAAAGAAATCCTGCGACGCGGGCTTGTCCGGAAAAGTGACCTCGGCCTTCGCGTTTCCGCCGCCCAAAAAAGCCGCCAACACAAACAGAACCAGAAATCCCTGACGGATAAGTTTTTTCATGACGGTCTCCTTGTGTGGGGAATGATCAAAGCCGATGAAAACATAATTAAGCGTTTATTGAAAGAGGGATTGGCTTCTTCGACAGATTGAACAAATTATCTATGTATCTGAGCTGCAATGGTAAGTCGAAGGTTCACAGTAGTGAAGCGTCACCTATCAATTTTTCTATCAATAAAATATACTGAACATTCTCAACGACAAAATGAAATGCGTTTTTTGACGGAGGGACCCAAATGATTTTCACATTCGACAGACTAATCACCCCAGTACTCGGCAAACTCTTATATTACGTTTTATGCATCCTATGTGTTGGTGGTGGAATAACGGCAGGCGTTTCCGAAGGGGGATTGGGAGGTTTTTTTGCTTTTCTCATGGTCGCAATATTCGGGATACTGTTCTCGCGTGTTTTTATAGAGGTTTTGCTTGTTGTATTTATGATTCATGAAGAACTCGTTTTGATACGTAGAAATTTTTATGATGAATGAAAAACTTGTTTTCACTGTTTAAAAAGAAGGAAAGAATTGGATGATGCCCCGCGTACGCGGTTAAACAAAAAGGGGCATCAAATCGATGCCCCTTTTTGTTTAAATGGCGCGCCCGGAGGAATTCGAATCCCCAGCCTTCTGATTCGTAGTCAGATGCTCTAT
>CAZQOE010000065.1:0-8654 GCA_964594935.1 uncultured Rhodospirillaceae bacterium
CCTCACCCTACGACGAATGGCTATGCTGCAATGACGGTATCTCCCCTCTCCCCCGTAAGAACGGCGGAGAGGGGCATGAACGCTATCTCTAAAATTAAAACCCGTTATCCCTATTTCTTCTTCCCGAACGTCAGGGCGATGAACTGCAGGTCGTCTTTGCGGTTGACCAACAGCAGAAGCGGTTTGCCGTCTTTTTTGGCTTGCTTGACGCGGTCGGCCAAATCTTTCGGAGATTTGACTTCCTGCTGCGCCGCTTCGCTGATCACGTCGCCCGTTTGAAGGCCTTGATCGGCGGCGACGCCATCGGAAGAAACGGACGTGACGACGACTCCCGTCACTCCTTTCTTGATGTCGAAGCGCGAGCGCAACGCATCGGTCACCGGAGCGACGGACGCGCCGAGATCGTCGATTTTTTCGGCGCCCGGCGTTCCTTTGGCGACGCTGGGCTTCTTGTCTTCTTCCTCGGCGCTATCCTTGGAGGAAAGCTCGGCGACCTTGACCCGCAGCGATACGCTTTTTCCTTTGCGCAGGACGACGACATCTACGGATTTATCGACATCCGTTTGGGCTACGATCAACGGCAGACGATGCATGTCGGGAATGTCTTTGCCATCAAAGGTGACAATCACGTCTCCCGCCTGAATGCCCGCCTTGGCTGCGGGGCCATCCGCCGTCACGCTTGACACCAGCGCGCCGCGAGGCTGTCCCAGATTTAAGCCGTCCGCGATGTCCTGCGTCACGGTTTGGATGCGAACGCCGAGCCAGCCGCGCTGGATGTGGCCTTTGTTCTTCAACTGCTCGACGATATTCTTGGCCATATTCGACGGGATGGCGAAGGCAAGGCCGACCGACCCGCCTGACGGCGAAATGATGGCGGTATTCACGCCAACGACGTTGCCATCCATGTCGAACATGGGGCCGCCCGAGTTGCCGCGATTGATGGGCGCGTCGGTTTGCAGATATTCGTCATACGGACCCGAATTGATATTGCGGGCGCGCGCGGAAATAATGCCCGCCGTGACCGAACCGCCGAAGCCATAGGGGTTGCCGATGGCCAGAATCCAATCGCCCACGCGCACTTTATCGCTGTCGCCGAACGAGACTGCCGTCAACGGCGCTTTCGGCTTCACTTTAAGCAATGCGAGGTCGGTTTTCTTGTCGCTTCCGACGACGGTCGCGGGCAAGGTCGTGTCGTCTTGCAGAATGACGTTGATTTCTTCCGCGCCGTCGATGACGTGGTAGTTGGTGACGATGAATCCGGCGGCATCGACCACAAAGCCGGACCCCAACGCCGTGGTTTTATGTTTGGTCGGATGATCGTTTCCCGGCTGCTGCTTTTGCAGAAGCTCCTTGAAAAAATCCTCGAACGGAGAGCCCGGGGGAAATTGCAGTTCGGGGAAACCCTCGAACCCTTCTCTTACAGAAATTGTTTGAGACGTCGAAATGTTGACGACTGAGGGAAGAAGCTTTTCGGCTACATCGGCGAACCCCGAAGGGCCGCCGCGTGCCGACGCGGGCGCGGGGATGGCGAGAGCCAGCAAAAGAAGGGCGGCAAGAAGTTTGCCGGATGTACGTGCGGGAGAAAAACGTGAGGGAAGCAGCATGGTTTTGACCTCGTACGCTAGGATGGAACGTTGATGGCGCGCGCCCAAGGGTATCAGGTGCGCACCTTTGAGACTACACCCGAATTTGGCGTTTTTAGGGCAGGTTTCAAGGGGGTCGGCAAGTTATATTTACCCTGCTATATATTTATTATGTCCGCATGGGGTGATGACGATCTTTCCCAATTTTTTGATATGGTTCACGAGAACCAGAAGGGCAATCGCGTCAATTTTGCATCCGCTTATGAGGTCATCTTAAAGATTAATGACTGTCTTTCTCTCGCTGGAAAGAATCTCGCTAACATTATCCCCGTAATGGTTGGGATATTATTCCTGCGCTGTCTATACGCATATAAAACCGCCGCAGGAATGGCACTCGCAGGTCAAGTCGTCGAAACATTTGCCATAATGCGTTCTGCTTTAGAATATGCTGGCTATGCTCTTGTGATTTTTGAAGACCCTACACTCGAAAACGTTTTTATCAATCGTCATCAAAGTGAATCCGAAATGAAGCTCCAAAAAGAAAAATTCAAAATTGGGGCTGTTAGAGCAGCCATTTCTCGGTTTGACACAAAACTTGCGGAAAACTTCGATACTTTTTATCAGCGTGCAATCGATTTTGGAGGACACCCAAATCCTCATGCTACGTTTAGTGCTACAAAAATTGAGGTACATAATGATAATTCAGGCATTACTACACTAGCCTTAAGTACCGATCCAACTGCTACAGCACACGCCTTAAAAAGTGTCGCGCAAGTCGGGCTTACGGTTCTATATATTTTTCAACATATTTTTACAGCAAAATTTGAATTACTTGGTATCAGAGCAAAAATTGACGCGCTTAGAAGAGGTGGCGGCTTATAATTTCAATACATGATTGTCTCTATATAAAATACCTCACCCTCCCCGCTTCCTCTCCCCCGCAAGCGGCGGAGAGGGAAAAGATGGGTCAAAAACCCCTGTTTTTTCAATAATCCCCATTAAAAAATGGTTCTTAACGCATAAATAGGGTGGAAACGGGCGCGTATATTGGTACAATGCCAGTCGAAGTCTCCCTATGGCGGCTTTAATCGATCCTCAAAAAATATGTTCGTGGATCGTTCGGTCGCTTAACCGTGGCCGGCAGGAATACCGTTTTTTGTTCAATTGATAACCGTTTTAGGAGAATACCTATGGCCGCCCTGCCCCTTATGCCCAAAGCAACCGCCGTTTGGCTGGTTGAAAACACGACGCTGTCGTTCGACCAGATCGCGGAATTCTGCGGCCTGCACAAGCTTGAAATCCAAGCCATCGCCGACGGCGAAGTCGCGGTCAGCATCGTCGGCCTTGACCCCGTTTTCAATCAGCAGTTGACGCACGAGGAAATCAAGCGCTGCGAAGCCGATCCGCGCGCTCGTTTGAAAATGGTCAAGAGCGACCTTCCACGCCCCATCACCCGCACCAAGGGCGCGCGCTATACGCCCGTGTCCAAGCGCGGCGAAAAGCCCGACGCCATCGCGTATCTGATCAAGAATTATCCCGATTTGCTTGACGCGCAGATTGCGCGTTTGTTGGGAACGACCAAGGAAACGATCGCCAAAGTCCGCGACCGTTCGCATTGGAACACCATGAACATCAAGCCGCAAAACCCCGTGTTGCTGGGCTTGACCAAGCAGGCCGATTTGGACGCCGCCGTCAAGCGCGCCGAACGCCGCATCATTCGCGAGAACAAGAAGAAGCCCAAGGAAGAGGTTAAAACCGACGCTTTGGAAGAAGTTCCGCAGACCGACGACGGATTTGTCGCAACGCCCAGCGAAACGCAGGACGAGCAGCCCATCATCGATCATGACGCGATGATGAAGACGCTGGCGTAGGATTCTTGTGCGCCGCGGACGCGGCGTTCTGGATTCCCGCTTTCGCGGGAATGACGAAGAAATAAAAAAGGCCGGTGGTTCCTCCACCGGCCTTTTTTTATCGTTCCAACGTCAACGCGTCCTACGCCACGTCTTGGATCTCTTCCTGCGTTTCAGCCAAACTTTGCGCAACGTCCTTCATCGAAGGCTGGGGTTGCGGCGGAATGACCGGCTGTTGTCCCTGAACCGCGCCTTCCGTCCGCGCACGAGAGATGTGCGGCATGAGGTCTTGCAGTTCGATGAAATTGTCGGCCTGACGGCGGAGTTCATCGGCCACCATCGGCGGCGACGAACGCATCGTGCTGACGACGCTGACGCGAACGCCCTTGCGCTGCACGGCTTCGACCAAGCGGCGGAAATCCCCGTCGCCCGAGAAAATGATGATGTGTTCGACATGGTCGCACATCTCCATCACGTCGATGGCGAGTTCGATATCCATGTTGCCCTTGATCTTGCGGCGGCCGAAAGCATCCGTGAATTCTTTGGTCGGCTTCGTGACCATCGAATATCCGTTGTAATCCAGCCAATCGACCAGCGGACGAATGGGAGAATATTCTTCGTTTTCGATAAGCGCGGTGTAATAGAAAGCGCGGACAAGGCGTCCACGGCCCGCGAAAACTTCTAGTAACCTCTTGTAATCTATATCAAAGCCAAGCCCACGTGCGGCGGCGTAGAGATTAGCCCCATCGATGAACATCGCCGAACGTTCTTCTTTATAAAATATCATTCTTTCCTCATATCTCCTGAATAGAACCGTTTACAACGTACCGCATAAAAAGCCAGCAGTTTCTCTAGCACTACCTAAAATAGGTATTCTCACCACAAACGCGTTCGTCGGCTTGTCCGGAAAGGGCTAAGAGAATCAACCCTCTTAATATACCTTAATTCGATTCGGTTAACAAGAAAAACGAATGCCGACACCCCACCAACTTGAAATATGGCGCTTTACAAAGGGTTGGATAAAATTGTAGGTTCCGCGTTCGATATTTATCCACATGCCCGACAATTCCGGCTTCGAAAGAAGCGGCGTTTTCGGATGCAAAAGAAGAAGGTTCCGATGGCTCGCGTTACCGTTGAAGATTGCATCGTGCAAATTCCAAATCGTTTTGAACTCGTCATGTTGGCGGCGCACCGCGCCCGCGCGATCGGTTCCGGCGCCGAATTAAAGCTTGGCCGCGACCGCGATAAAAATCCCGTCGTCGCTTTGCGCGAAATCGCCGAGCAGAAGCTGGAATTGGGCGGGCTTGAAGAATCCCTTATCAAGAGCCTGCAGAAACGCATCGAGCCCGAACAGCCCGAAGAAGAAGTCACCGAATTGATGGCCGGCGAACAGCAAAGCTGGATCAACACGGTCGAAGCGGAAGACGATATGGACGAAGGCGACGAAGAGCTTGAAGCCGAAGGCGAGGAAGCCGTAGAAGGCGAAGCCGCCTTGCCGGAAGAAGGCGCTGAAGCCCCCATTCCAGGCTCTTTTGAAGACACAGAAGTTAAGGACTAGTTAGTCTTAAGCTGCTATCATTGCTCCCCTTGAAGGAACTTTGATGCAGACACAGGAACCCATATCTCCACCGCTTGACGCAGCGCCGGCCGAAAAACAGCCGCGCTCGCATTTGATGCGCCAGTACGAGCTGGTCGAGCGCGTGCGGGCGTACGACGCCGACGTCAACGAAGACCTTCTTAACCGCGCTTATGTCTTTTCGATGCAGGCGCACGGCTCGCAAACCCGCGCGTCGGGCGATCCTTTCTTTTCCCATCCTTTGGAAGTCGCGGGCATCCTGACCGAGATGAAGATGGACAGCACGACCATCGCGACGGCTTTGCTGCACGATACGGTCGAAGATACGCTGGCTTCGCTCGACGACATTCAGAAACAATTCGGTCCCAACGTCGCTCGGCTGGTCGACGGCGTGACGAAACTCTCGCGCATTGAATTGCAGACCGATCAGGGGGCGCAGGCCGAGAATTTCCGCAAGCTCGTCGTCGCCATGTCGGAAGACATTCGCGTGCTGCTGGTCAAACTGGCCGACCGGCTGCACAACATGCGCACGCTGCGGCATTTGAAAGACCCCGAAAAACGCCGCCGCATCGCCCGAGAAACGCTGGATATCTATGCGCCGCTTGCGCAACGCATCGGCATCGAGAAGATGCAGGACGAGCTGGAAGATCTGGCGTTTGCCGAGCTCAACCCCGACGCCCGCGACAGCATCATCGCCCGCTTGAACTTTTTGCGCCACGAGGGCGGCGCCGTCGCTCAAAAGATTTTAAAACAGCTCCGCTCCCTTCTCGACGAATTTGGCATTCCGGCGACCGTCGAAGGCCGCGAAAAGACGCCCTATTCGGTCTGGCGCAAAATGCAACGCAAGAACGTCGGCTTCGAGCAGCTTTCCGATATCATGGCTTTCCGGATTTTGGTCGACTCTACCGATCAATGCTATCAGGCACTGGGCGTCATCCACAGCCATTACCACGTCATTCCAGGGCGCTTTAAGGACTACATCTCGACGCCCAAGCCCAACAGGTACCAAAGCCTGCACACCGGCATCATGGGGCCGGAACAGCAGCGCATCGAAATCCAAATCCGAACCAAGGAAATGCACGAAGTCGCGGAACTGGGCGTGGCGGCGCATTGGGGATACAAACAGGGCGATCAGAACGCGCCTCGCACCGACGGCCTGCAATACCGGTGGCTGCGCGAATTGCTGGATATCGTCGAACATGCGCAGAAGCCGGAAGAATTCCTTGAAAACACGAAGCTTGAATTATTCCAAGACCAAGTTTTTTGCTTTACACCAAAAGGCGATTTGATCGCGCTGCCCAACGGCGCATCGCCCGTCGATTTCGCCTACGCTATTCATGGCCGCGTCGGGGACGCTTGCGTCGGGGCCAAAGTCAACGGCCGCATGGTTCCGCTCCGCACGGTTTTACGCAACGGCGATCAAGTCGAAATCATTACGCAAAAAGGCAGCACCCCGAGCCCCGCGTGGGAGCGCTTTGTCGTCACGGGCAAGGCAAAATCCTGTATTCGCCGCTTTATCCGCACCCAGCAGAGAACCGAATACGTTCTGCTCGGCAAATCGATTATGGAGAAAGTCTGCAAGCAGGAAGGCGTGGATTTTTCCGAAAAAGCTTTTGATGCCGTTGCCAAGATTTTTCAAAGCGTCACCGCCGAAGACCTTTTTGCGAGCATCGGAGCCTCGCTGCATCCCGCACGCGATGTTTTCCACGCCGCCTATCCCGACCACAAGCCCAGACAAGCCGAAAAAGGCCCCGTCAAGGGGACTCCCGCAAAACAAAAAACGACCAAAGCCAACGCGCCGCTGACGCTTAAGGGCCTTATTCCCGGCATGGCCGTGCATTATGCGCGCTGCTGCCATCCCTTGCCCGGCGACACCATCGTCGGCATCGTGACGACGGGCAAAGGCGTCACCATTCACACGACGGATTGCGAAACGCTGGAAAGCTTTGCCCGTTCGCCCGAACGCTGGATCGACGTGGGCTGGAACGACGAGAAAGAAAAAACCGAGCTTATGGTCGGACGTCTTGACGTCGTTTTGATCAACAGGCCGAACAGCCTTGCGACCATGACGACGATTATCGCGAAGAACGCCGGAAACATCTTTAATATGAAGATCACCAACCGCACGCCCGAATTCTTCGATATTACGGTCGACGTCGAAGTTCACGACCTTAAGCACTTGACGATCATCATTGCCGCGCTGCGCGCCAGTTCTTCCATCAACTCGGTGGAACGGACGAAGGGCAGATAATATAAATACCCAAAATTAACCAACAATGGCGCGGCAAATTCATTGTCGAAAGTATTTTGGCGCGTTAAAAAGGCTGACAGCATATTTTGTCGAGTATTAGGGAAATTCATAAAAATGTTTCAAATTAGCGAAAGCCTTATTGGCGAAGGCATCATTAGCGACAATAGAATAAGCGATAGTCACACCGCTTTTAAATATTTTGAAAACGCCATTGCCACGGGAACACCTGCTTTGCCTTATATGTACGCGCTGCAGTGCTTTATTAATAACGACAAACGCCTTCCCAGAGAAATCGACGGCAAGGATCATCTGGAAGATTTGGCGGATCGCTGCTTTGCGCACGATGCGCACTTGCGGTTAAAAGAACTGAATGAACAAGGGATCGAGACCATCGACAATCCCGTCAAGCATGTCCACATGATTTGTTTGCTTGCCAATTTCGCGGGTAAATACGGGAAGGATATCGATGTTGCCGCGCTTGAAAAGAAAATTCCCGAAGCCCACGGAATTATGGCGCGGAAAATTTTAAAGGAATTTTCCGAGGATCGCCTTTATGGTCGGGAGGTTCCTCTCGCCTACAACGCCTTTACGAATCATTATGCCGAGGCGCTTAAAGGCCCCAAGCCGTTTTCTTTTTCGCCCGAGGAAAGCGCGCAGATCAAAAAATTCTCACAGGAATCCGTAAAAAACGCCTCCATTCTCGCAAAGGCCATCTTTTATTCATTATCCCCCAATTGCAGAAGCGACGACGGGTGGACCGCGTCGCATGAAATCGCGCGGCAAGCAAGCCGCGGATTGCAGAATTGCAGGTTGTAATTACGCGCGCCAACGATTGACGCCCCTACCCGCCCAGCATCATCGTGACGTCGTTGCCGCCGCGGCGGATTTTTACCTGCCATCGGACCTGCTGCGTTTTCAGCAACCCAACCGCATCTTCGACATCCAAGATTTTCTCGCCGTTGATTCCGAGAAGAATGTCGCCTGCGCTTAAGCCCACCCTCGACGCTATCGAGCCTTCTTTAACGCGCGCCACGATAACGCCGCGATCGACGCCTTGCAGCCCCATTTCTTCGGCCACGGCCGGAGAAATGTTTGCGATAATCGCGCCTTCGACGGGGTTGCGTCCCGTTACAAGCGTCTCGTTGCGCGGTGGAGTTTCGGGTGGCGCAATCATGTCGACGCGCACGATCATCTTCTGCCCGCCTCTGACGACGCCAAAGTCTGCCGTCGAACCGACGGCCAATTCCGTCGTGCGATAGTGAAACGCTTCGGGGTCATCGATTTCGCGTCCGTTGACCGAAACAATCACATCGCCGGATTTCAGGCCCGCTTTGGCGGCAGGGCTGGCCGGATGCAGGCTCTTGACCAAAAAGCCCATCGGCTGCGTCATACCC
>CAZQOE010000066.1:0-8639 GCA_964594935.1 uncultured Rhodospirillaceae bacterium
ACGACCGAAAATCCAGCGTCTTCCGCATGCTTCTGTATCGCGTGCGCGACGTCGCCCAATCTCGCGCCGGGCCTGACCTGTTCGATGCCCAGCATAAGACATTCGTAAGTGACATCGACCAATCGCCGCGCCTTGAGGCTCACGCGCTCACCGATGTTAAACATGCGGCTGGCGTCGCCGTACCACCCGTCGATCTTCGGCGTCACATCGATATTGACGATATCGCCTTCTTCAAGCTTTTTGTCGCCGGGAATGCCGTGGCAAACGACGTGGTTGATGGACATGCACGTCGCGCGCGGATACCCGCGATATCCCATAGGAGCCGAAACGCCGCCATGCTCACGGGTAAAAGCATCACACATATCGTCAAGGTCGCCGGTGCGCGCGCCCGGCACGACAAAAGGCGTTATATAGTCCAGCAATTCGGCCGCAAGCCTTCCGGCCTTGCGCATGGCGGCAAAGTCTTCTTCGCCGTGAATGGGTATGGAATCGTCTTCCCCGTCGATGCTCATCACATTGAACTGCCGGGTTTAAAATTGACCTGAACGCCCATCTTTTCCATCTGGCTCATCGTCGTCGCCAAATTGTTTTGCATGGCCGACGCCAACATCGCTTGGCCGTACTCGGTCGGCGCGCGGGTCGAAGTCGTCTTTTCAGCCATCAGCATGTTCATCAAAATGCCGGGCAACCCGCCGTCCTTGACTTCTCCCGAACGGATTCCTTCGTCCTGCCGCGCCTTGGGGCCCCAGAACAACTCGGTGATGCGCAAATCGCCCGAACCCTTCTTTTTCTTCTTGCGAATGACAAGCCCCGTGTCCTCGTCAATTTCTTCCTTGTCCTCGCCTTCTTCGGGCCACTTGCAATCGTTCCAATCGACGGAAAGAAAATCCTGTATCGCGGACGACATAAACGGCAAATTAACCAGAAGCTCGCGGAACATCTCGGCGGCCGAATAAATTGCTTCTTCCTCAAGCTTCTTGATGGTCGCTTTCTGCTCGTCGGTTTTCATCCCCTTGCGCGCTTCCATGACGGGAACCATGCAGTTGTCCTTCAGGCGCTTGGCCCACTCCTTGGCCTGTTCGCCGCGCTCGATCTCGCCGTTTTCCGAGTACAGCTCGCCCATCGTGCGAAGCCGTTTGATGAGGCATTCGGACCAGTACCACCAGTCGTTAAACGGGGCTTTTTGAGAATATGTCTGAGCCATAAAAACCGCCTTGAGTTATAGAGTCCCTACGGAGGTTACAAAAATTGCCCCGCATAAAAAAGGGCTTTCTTTTATGCTTAATTAGGGGCTTCTGTGCCTCGCGAAAGGATCGACAACCGTGACGCCGAGCGGAACAATGATGTTGGGGCGTTGAGGCCTGAGCATATAGATGTTTTCGGCGCCTTCCCTTAGCCTTTGCGTTTTTCTTGGGTCATTCAACTTTAACTCTCTCGGAAAAATGTACCCTTTATCGGCATACCCTATTCCGTCGTTTCCATGAATATGCCTGATCCAACAATTGCCGGGATTTATCTCGGCGTTAAACCACTCGGGAGGATATTCCATCCAAGCCAAAATGATCGAACGTGTAATGGCTCCATGAGTAACGATAATCGCATTTTGAATATTATTCTTTTTGGCATCTCGCAGAATGGTGTCGAAAAACGGTTTTACGCGAATGGCCGTATCAATCCGGCTTTCGCCCATGGGAGCTTGGGCATAGACATGGCCGCCTTCGCGAACCTTATTTTTATAATCCAAATAATGTTCGGGAAACCCTTCTTCAAATCCATCGTTGTCTAGGTTGTCGAACAATCCTACTCTTTGTTCGAAAATGTGATAGTTCTCTCGATAACTGATAATATCCGATGCCGGATCGAAAGCCCCGCCCAACTGATCGAGAATATAGTAGGCCGTTTCCCGCGTGCGGTAATACGGGCTGTACCAGACCCTTATATTCCCGAAATCATCCGGATTTTCTTTTTCCTGCCGTTCTCTTAAATGATCTGCCAAAAACGCGCCTGCGGACTGGGCTTGTTCGATGCCGTTAGAAGTCAGGCGAAAAGCATGATCGGAATTGTCCGAATACAGCGAGTGATCGACGTTGGCTGGAGTTTCGCCATGGCGAACCAAATAGAGATGAAATTCTTTCATATGCGCTCTAAATAATAAAAATACTTACTCTATCTTCCCCGCCGTGCGCAGATAACCTGCGTTCTGCTGCGCCCAACGGGCGCTCGCTTCGGTATCGTGGCGGCGGGGCTCGCCTTCCAAAAGAGATTCCTCGCGCGACGGCCTTGTTTCGCCGACCTCTTCGCGCTCCACCAAATCCGATAAAACTTCAGGAAGCCGTCCATGTTCGCCAAGGCCGCTGCCGATGCCTTTTTCTTCCTCGCCGTTGCCGAAAAAGATGGACTCGGCGATCTTGCTCGGGAAATTCGCCATCCACGGAGACTTCAAAAGTTTCTGCATATCAAGGGATATCCACGGCAACGCCCGCAACGCCTCGCGGAACACGCCGTCAAACCCCTCGATAACCTGCGCGTCGCGCTTTTCGGGGTTGGAGCCGATCTCCTCCGGCATTTCGGCGCGGTCGAGCAAGGCATGAAGGCGCTGAAGGATTTTAATCGCCAACCCCGTCTTGTCCTGCCGTTCGGACTCGGCCATGAAAACGTCGACGTTGCGTTTATAAACATGCACGCACTCCGTCAGACGCTCGGCAAGCGCTTCCGCAGCCTGCATCCACTCGGCCAATCCGGGTTTCTGAACTTTGAGCCGTGCGCCCATGGCAAACACACCTTCCTCTAAGGGCATTGTACCGCGAAAATGGGCTTTCTGTAAACAATCCCGACGGCGCACCCCAAAAGAAGAATTTCTAAAATTTGATAACTTTCAATGGGTAAGCATATTCTGGGCTGGACGCGATAGTATTTCAGCCGCACAGGGCTTTTTGGCGCAAGAAATGGTCGGCAAGGACACACGCGACCATAGCCTCGCCGACCGGAACGGCCCGAATGCCGACGCAGGGATCGTGGCGGCCCTTGGTGGCAATCTCCGCATTCTCCCCCGACGTTGTGACGGTCTGAAGCGTTTTTAAAATCGAAGGCGTGGGTTTGACCGCAAATCGCGCCACGATGTCTTGTCCGGTTGAAATGCCGCCAAGAATGCCGCCCGCATTGTTCTTCAAAAACATCGGCGCGCCGTTGGCGTCCACGCGCATTTCGTCGGCGTTTTCCTCGCCCTTAAGCTCGGCTGCCGCAAACCCCGCGCCGATTTCGACGCCCTTGACGGCGTTGATGCTCATTAACGCGCGGGCGATATCCGCATCCAGCTTGTCATAAACGGGATCGCCCAAACCGGCGGGAACGCCCGACGCGACGATTTCGACGACCGCCCCGATGGAAGAACCCTGCTCGCGCACCTCGTCCAGAACATTCGCCCATAAATTCGCGACAGAAACGTCTGGACAGAAAAGAGGATTCTTATCGACTTCATTCCAATCCCATTTGGCGCGATCAACCTTATGCGCGCCGATTTGGATGAGCGCCCCGCGTACTGTAATTTTATCTCCCAGAATTTTGCGGGCAACGGCGCCTGCCGCGACGCGGCACGCCGTCTCGCGCGCCGAAGCGCGTCCGCCGCCGCGGTAATCCCTGATACCGTATTTTTTCCAAATCGCGTAGTCGGCATGGGACGGGCGGTATTTATCCTTAATATCGGAATAGTCCTTCGACCGCGCGTCCGCGTTTTCAATCATAAGGCTTATCGGCGCGCCGGTTGTTTTGCCTTCGAAAACGCCGGACAATATTTTAACCTTGTCTTCCTCTTCGCGCTGCGTCGTAAAGCGCGACTGTCCGGGCTTGCGTTTATCGACCCACGGCTGGATATCGGCTTCGGTCAAGGGAATCAGCGACGGGCACCCGTCGATCACGACGCCTATCGCAGGGCCGTGGCTTTCGCCCCATGTGGTAAAACGAAATAATGTTCCAATACTATTGGACGCCATGGTGTTACCGATTAGTGAAAGATTCAGAAGGCCTACCCCCATTATTAACGACTCTTTAAGGTAAAAACACCTCAAAAAAACGTCCCGCAATTAGCAAAATATTCACCCATATTAGTTAGACTGCAATCGTATAGAAAGACCGATTTATAAAGGTGAATTATTATGACACAGACCATAAACGCCGCAATGGATTGCGCCCGCAGAGTTGTCCGCGAGCGGTCTGAATCGTTTAAACTCTTCTCAAAATTGCTGGATGGCGTCTTTCCCGATAATTACCAAGAGCCCGACTACATTACCGGCGATAAAAAGAGCTTGCAGCAAGTTATGTCCTACGCATATTTGTATGCCCAAACGGTTAAAAATATTGCCGAGAGGCATGCTACGTACGGAAAAGAGCATCTTCAAAAAATCATATGCGATAAGGTTACAGAGATTGGTGCTTATGTAGCCAAATTAGAATCGTTCCGTCCAGATATGCTTTCGGTTTTGGAAAGCCATGCGGGGACCTCTTCACATCATTTATAATTTAGATTTTTATTGATTTTTTGGGAGAAGAATTATGGTTGATGAAAAAGTTACAAACGGCGAGAAACGCACCCTTGTGTCCAAAAGGCTTTGTGTTCCCTCGAAGGCGCGCGAATCATTCAAATCCGCAGCTAAGACAGAAACAAAAAGATCGCCCCTCGCAACTTTTGTGGCTGCTAGAAAAACCGCGACGGAATCCATAGTTGCGGGCGAAAACTTCAGCGGAGTAAAAGTCCGCACGTCACCTAGGAAAATTTTTATCAAAAAGTCAGGGCGCTCGACACTTTCAGGTTCCGGTAAGAACAGTTCAGAAGATCAACAGACCATAATCATCGCCAAACTGCTTCCTCTTGGCATTGACAATACTTTTGTAGCGGCTACAGCAGTAGAAGCCAGCAAAGGCGAAGAAAAAATTCGCGGCTTGCCGACAGAAGCCGTCCAAGAGAAAAGACCCGTATTTAAGCCGAATACGATCATCAACGGCGACGAGCGACCAAAGTACGAGTAATCTCCTACTTCCCGTTCACGCTCGCATTCATATTCCCGACGAGCTCGACAAGCTTTTCCGTCTCGTCCACGGCAATCATACCGATAGCGTGGTAGCCCGCGTCGATGTGCAAAACCTCGCCCGTAATCCCCGTGCCGAGGTCGCTGAGCAGATAAAGCGCCGAATTCCCGACCTCGACGATATTGACGTTCCGCTTAAGCGGCGCGTTAACCTCGTTCCATTTCAAGATATGCCTAAAATCGCCGATGCCGCTTGCGGCCAACGTCTTGATTGGCCCCGCGGAAATCGCATTGACGCGAATACCCTTGCTTCCTAAATCGACGGCCAAATAACGTACGCTGGCCTCAAGCGCAGCCTTGGCGACGCCCATGACGTTGTAATGAGGCATCACGCGCTCGGCACCCAGATAGGAAAGCGTCAGCAAGCTGCCGCCGTTCGGCATCAATGACATGGCGCGGCGCGCCACGGCGGTAAACGAGTAGCAAGAAATATCCATCGTGCGCAAAAAGTTGTCGCGCGTCGTATCGACATAAAGCCCGTCAAGCTGCGCCTTGTCCGAAAAGGCGATGGCGTGAACAAGAAAATCGAACGATCCCCATTCTTTACGAAGCGTTTCGAACGAAGCATCCACGCTTGCTTCGTCAGTTACATCGCAAGGCAGAACGAGCTTGGATCCGACGCTTGCCGCCAAAGGCGCAACGCGCTTCTGCAAGGCTTCGCCCTGATAGGTAAAAGCAAGTTCAGCCCCCTGCGCGGCGCATACGTTTGCGATGCCCCAGGCCAAAGACCTTTCGTTGGCGACGCCCATAATCAGGCCTCGTTTTCCGGCCATCAGTTGTCCCTTGAATGGGGCAGTAGGTACTTGAGATTCCGTCATTTTTTCCCTCAAAAATCAGGCAAAAGCCCGACGACTCTACACGTTTATAAGCCTTCGTCAAATAGCCCTGTTTATGCAGGTAGTTTATTTTGTTCTCGTGTTTTTAGAAATTTGATTTCAGGATTTTCTTCCTGCGCCCGATTCAAATGCCACGCATTGCGAGCAAGAAACACCAACGCGCCGTCATGATCCTCGGCAAGGCTCGCGCGGTTCGAATCCGTGAATTTTTTCAGCACAGCGGGATCGCCGCATTCGATCCAACGCGCTGCGGTCACCCCTGCATCCTCGAATTTGGCTTCAAGTCCATATTCCGCCCCGATGCGAGAGGCCAGCACTTCAAATTGTAAAGGCCCTACGACGCCCACAATCCATTCGCTGCCGGACAGCGGCTTAAACACCTGCGAGGCGCCCTCTTCGGCAAAATGTTCCAGCGCACGGCGCATGTGTTTGACTTTCATCGGATCGCTGATGTGCACGCGCTGCAAAAGCTCGGGCGCAAAATTCGGAACGCCCAAAAAGCGCAATTGCTCACCCTCAGTCAAAGTATCGCCGATGCGCATCGTACCGTGATTGGGAATGCCCATAATGTCGCCGGCATACGCGTCCTCGGCCAGCTCTCGTTCGCGCGCAAGAAATAATACAGCGTTGTTAACGGCAATTTGTTTTTCGCTGCGAATATGAAGCAATTTCATCCCGCGCTTGAAATGCCCCGAGCATAAACGCACAAACGCAATGCGGTCGCGGTGGTTCGGGTCCATGTTCGCCTGAACCTTGAACACAAACCCCGTCACTTTGTTTTCTTCCGGACGCACATCGCGAATATCGGCTTTTTGGGGACGCGGCGAAGGCGCATATTCCGCAAGCCCCAAAAGCAACTCGCGCACACCGAAGTTGTTGATGGCGCTGCCAAAATAGACGGGCGTCATATGACCGCTGCGATAGGCTTCGGCATCGAACGGCGGGCACAACCCCCGCGCCATTCCCACATCGTCGCGTAGTTTCTGCGCAACCTCGGCGCCAAGCAATTCATTCAGCTTCGGATCGTTAAGTCCGTTGCAGGCAATGCCTTCGGTCAATACGTCGCCTTTCGTGCGATCCATAAGAATCAACCGGTCGCGAATGAGGTCGTAACAACCCCTAAACTCGCGCCCCATCCCGATAGGCCAGCTCGCGGGCGTCACGTCAAGCGCCAGCGTCTGCTCAATCTCGCTCATCAAATCGAAAGGATCGCGGGCCTCTCGGTCCATTTTGTTGACGAATGTCATAATCGGCACATCGCGCAGGCGGCACACCTCGAAGAGTTTCCGCGTCTGGCTTTCGATGCCCTTGGCGGCGTCGATAACCATCACGGCGCTGTCCACGGCGGTCAGCGTGCGATAGGTGTCTTCCGAAAAATCTTCGTGTCCGGGCGTATCGACAAGGTTGAAGCTGCGTTCGGCGTAATCGAAGCTCATGACCGACGCGGTGACGGAAATGCCGCGGTCGCGTTCGATCTTCATCCAGTCGGAATGGGCGCGCCTCGCTTCGCCGCGCGCCTTGACAGCGCCCGCCAACTGGATAGCGCCGCCGAAAAGCAACAGCTTTTCCGTCAACGTCGTTTTACCGGCGTCCGGATGCGCGATGATGGCGAACGTGCGCCGACGCGCGGTTATGGTTTCAAGCGATTTAATCATGGAAGGGGTTCATACACTAAATGGACTTCTTTTCAATTCCTAAGCGTTTAATCTCCCAGCGCAGCTCTATACCGAACTTGTCGCGCACCCGTTTACGAACTTCTTCGCCCAGCTTTTCAATGTCGGCGGCGGTCGCATGGCCTGTATTGATAAGAAAATTGCAATGTTTTTCGGACACTTTTGCCTGCCCGATTTTCAACCCTCTGCACCCCGCGTCCTCGATAAGCTTCCAAACCTTCCGGCCTTGCAGGTCGTTTTCGGGATTGGCAAACGTCGACCCGCACGTTTTTTCGCCTATAGGCTGCGTGTCGCGGCGCGATTTCTGTATTTCGCGCATGCGGTCCAGAATGACGTCCGGATCGCTCTCCGTCCCCTGCAAAAGGGCGGAAACGAAAATCGTGCTTTCGGGAACTTTCGTAGCGCGGTACGAAAAACCGATTTGTTCGTTCATCAACGCGCGTCGCGTCCCGTCGCGCTCTATGACATTGGCCATAAAAACAATGTCCTTGAATTCGCGCCCATAAGCTCCCGCGTTCATGCGCAAACCGCCCCCGATGGTTCCCGGAATACCGCAGAGGAATTCCAATCCGCCGACCCCGATATTTTGCGCCGTTCGAGCGACGTTCAAATCGATAGCCGCCGCACCCGCATGAAGGCCGTCCGATTCAACCTTCACAAACGCAAAAGCCGGAGTAAAGCGAATGACCACGCCTGGAATGCCGCCGTCGCGGATAAGAACATTGGACGCCGCGCCAAGAACGGTTACCGGAATGTCGGACGGGCAATGCTTGAGAAAATGCGAAAGGTCTTCAGGATCCTCGGGGCGATACAGCACTTCGGCAGGCCCGCCGACGCGAAACCACGTCTGATCGGCCAGCTTTCCATTGGGCACAACCGCGCCGCGCACTTCTGGCAAGCGGTCGATAAGGTAGTTGTTAAATGTCGGTTCGGACGTATCCATGGCTATTAAATTGCATATCTCCAAATTTAATGAATTTGAATCTTAGGGCATGTTTCAAATTTAGCAAGCTTGCGGCGAAAATTGTGATTTTTTTGATTTTCGAGCG
>CAZQOE010000067.1:0-8531 GCA_964594935.1 uncultured Rhodospirillaceae bacterium
AAATAGACGCCGTAGGCCGCCATCGCGGCGCAGGGCTTGGCGGCGGCAACGACGAACGCGAACAGACCCTCAACCAGCTGCTTGTCGAAATGGACGGCTTCGAAGCGAACGAAGGCGTCATATTGATTGCGGCGACGAACCGCCCCGACGTTCTTGACCCCGCTTTGTTGCGCCCCGGGCGCTTCGACAGGCAGGTGGTCGTGCCGAACCCCGACATTCTGGGCCGCGAGAAGATTTTAAAAGTTCATATGCGCAAAGTGCCGCTGGCGGCCGATGTCGATCCCAAGGTTATCGCGCGCGGCACCCCGGGCTTTTCGGGCGCGGATTTGGCGAACCTCGTCAACGAAGCGGCGCTGATGGCGGCGCGTGCGAACAAAGAAGCGGTTAGCATGGCCGAATTTGAATCCGCCAAGGACAAAGTCATGATGGGCGCCGAGCGCCGGTCGATGGCGATGACCGAGGACGAAAAGAAGCTGACGGCCTATCACGAAGGCGGGCATGCGTTGGTCGGCTTGAATGTGCCGCAAAGCGACCCGTTGCATAAGGTCACCATTATTCCGCGCGGCCGCGCGCTGGGCCTGACGATGAGCCTGCCCGAACGCGACAAGTACGGCATGACGTATACGGAAATGACCTCGCGCATCGCATTGATGTTCGGCGGGCGCATCGCCGAGGAAATCATCTTCGGCAAGGACAACGTCACGACGGGCGCTGCCAGCGACATTGACCAAGCCACGACGCTGGCGAGGCGCATGGTGACCGAATTCGGCATGTCGGATAAGTTGGGCCGCGTGCGCTATAGCGCGAACGAACAGGAAATTTTCCTTGGCCATTCCGTCGCGCAGCAGAAAAACGTTTCCGAAGCCACAGCGCAGGTGATCGACGAAGAAATCCGCCGTTTGGTCGAAGAGGGCGAGGCGACGGCGCGCAAGATTTTAACGGAAAAAATCGACGACCTGAAAAAGATCGCGAACGCGCTTCTGGAATACGAAACGCTTTCAGGCGACGAGGTGAAGGCTCTTCTGCGCGGCGAGAAGATCGTTCGTAACAACGAGGAAAAAGCGTCGCCTGTCGCGGTAACAATAAGCAAGCGCGGTTCCGTCCCCGCGGCGTCGGGAGACGGAAAACCTTTAACTCCCGTAGCCCCCATAACGGTTTAGGAAAACATGGCCGATAAGCAGGAAAATAAAAAAACGGCGGCTCCGAAAAAAGGGCACGGAAAGGCCAAGTTTTTCGGCGTCGTCATTTTGCTCGGCCTTGCGATGCCGTTTATGCTGGGGTCGGTGCTTTTGCTTTTGGCGGGGCTTGTGCCGACGTATGTAGCCTATATGACCGACAACGATCCCGAAAAAACCGGCGCGACATCCGTGTGCGCGATGAATCTTGCGGGAATCTTTCCCTTCCTGATGGATTTGTGGGCGAAGGGGCAGACGCCCGCCAACGCGCTCCACATTTTGAGCGACGCCAACAGCTGGTTGGTTATCCTGGGCGCGTCCGCCGTTGGCCAGTTGATTATTTACGCCGTGCCGCAGGCGATTGCGACGCTTTCCCTGACCCACGCCGACTCGCGCGTCAAGACGCTGCGCAAGAACCTTGAATTGCTGAAAGATTCATGGGGGCCTGAAGTCGGCACCACAAAGCCCGTCGAACAAATCATCGGCGAATAAAGCGCTTTAACCATATTCAAAATCTTTTCAAGCTTTGCCCGCAAGCCTATACTTGCGGCGTGTGGTTTGTTGTTTTTATGTTTTTTTGAGGGGCAAAAATGATGAAAGAGCCTGTTTTGGACGAAATTAGAAAAGCGCTATTTCAACTCGACAACTATTGTTTCGGAATGCCGACGCGGGGAATCGGGACGGACGTGTCGTTTAGAAAAAATAACGGAAGCGTCTGTTTTGCAATCGATTTTGAGGCCAAACGTTGGCCCTTTTTTGATCATCATAAAAGAGATACGAGCGAATTCATAAAAATCCTGCAGGATGCCGGTGTCAAAGACGTGGGCGAAGGCGTTAGTAAAGGATTAAGCGCCATTATTCTCACGGTTCCCTGTGCGCAAAGTTCCGCAGCCCTTTTTAAGAAAGCGCTTAAAGAGGCTGTTCGGGCTGACACGAAGAACAATCTTTTAAAAGCATTCGAAATCGAAGCCCAGAAAGCCCGATACTATCTTGGCGGCGAAGGCTCGCCTGTCGTCAGAAACGGGCTGAAAGATGCGCTTAATAAAAAGGGCATAGGAGTCGATATGCGCGGGAGTAATTACGGTTTGGGATAATCGAAGACGCGGCGAAAGATGTTTTAAACCCATAAGAAAGATTGCAATAAGCCTAAGTCGGCATTTGCAAAAATAGACTTTGAAAGTAAAGCGGAAAAATTAACCATTTTTTCCGAAGTTCGCGGATGTATAAAGCGACCGACAAAACGCCGCCATTTTTAGAATTCAATTTGTCGGGAGAAAAACGATGAAATGCATTGTTGGTTCCTTTGACGATTTTACAGATCTTTTCTTCGAAGGAATGAAAGACCAGAACGGTTTTGAACTTTTTGCCGTAAACATAAACTACAATTCCAACCCGCCAAAAGCCGGACAACTTAACTTTGTTCTTCATCCGCAAAATAAAGGTTTTGTTGAAGAAAATGCGACATCCAAAGAATATGTTGCGCTTAAGGAAAAAACGGACTCATTCAAAAAACTTTTAACCGGTCTGGGCGTTTTTGCTAAATATCTCGACGAAAATGACAGAAAAACCTGCGCCACATTTCGGGTTTTTCCCGATAGCCGCGGCGGACCTCCGGCTTGGGCTCTTTACGGGGAAGTGCCGGATACCAAAAGCGTCATGAACGCTATAGAATCAGAAATTTTAAGGATGAAGGGGCCTCAACTCGATGAAGCAGCGGCTCGAATGGGAGCGATAATCAGGCTGTGCGAACAAAAAACAAAAGAAAGCCTTCCGGGGAATAGGCCCGAATAATCGGGCTTTAATAGGCCGATAAGTTTGGGTTTTTAACAAGGCGGCGCGGAAGTATCCATGCCGCCTTTTTTACGCCGCTTCGAACTTTTCCAAATCGGCATCGGGAATGTCGTAATTGCCAAAGACGTTCTGCACGTCGTCGTTGTCTTCCAGAAGCTCGATGAATTTCAGCAATACTTGCGCGGCTTCGCCTTCCACGGGCGTGTCGGCCTTGGCATACCACGTCAGTTTTGCGCTTTCGGATTCGCCGAATCTCGATTCCAAAGCGTTGCGCACCGCGCCGAAGTCTTCGACCGAACACGTCACGACATGCGACACCTCGTCGCTTTCGACGTTTTCGCCGCCCGCGTCGATAACGGCCTCAAGCATCGCGTCGGCGGAAGCCGCCTTGGCGGGGAAGACGATTTCGCCAAGCCGCGTGAACATAAACGCGACCGAGCCGCTTTCGCCCATTGTCCCGCCGTTTTTCGAAAAAAGCGTGCGCAATTCCGCCGCCGTGCGGTTGCGGTTGTCGGTCAACGCCTCGACGATCAACGCGATGCCGCCGGGGGCGTAGCCTTCATAGCGGACTTCGTCGAAATTTGCTGCGTCATCGGCGCCCGGCTGCGCCGATTTGATGGCGCGGTCGATGCGGTCGCCCGGCATGGAGTTTTTACGAGCTTCCTTGATGGCGGCGCGAAGGCGCGGGTTATGCGCGGGGTCGGGGATGCCCTGTTTGGCCGAAACGATGATTTCGCGCGCGAGCTTGCTGAAAATTTTGGAACGCTTGGCTTCAGATTTGCTCTTCTGATGCATCACGTTTTTGGCGTGTGAATGTCCGGACATAATAAATTATCCAAAGTTTGAGTTAGGCAGCGTTGCTACCATAAATAGTTAGGGCAGGCAAAAAGAAGCGGTTAAACCCTATCTACCCGCCTTGTATCCTTAGTAAAATTAAGCAATTTCAACGATTTTCCAAAGGACAAACACGGGCGCTCTATCAGAAGATAGGTTAAACTTGATGCTACCGTCGCGGCGAGCCCTAAAATGCAAAAGCGAATAAAGGGACGATCAAACCCAGGAAAATCTATCCGCGTAAGCAATCCAAGAATAGGAAAATGGCAAAGATATATGCCATAACTTATCGTTCCGAGAAACAACGCAATTTTATTGGTAAACAAGTATTTGAAGAAAAGTTTCTCGCGAGACCCGAAAAGAATGAGAAAAAACGTAATGCACGAAACAAGAATAAATCCGTCCCAGAAAAAGCTAAGCACAAACTTCGGATTTACAATATATCCTACGACAAGGCCCCCTGCGATAAGAGAGGCTGTCCGAAATGTCGATCTCCAACATATTTTTTTCAATCGCATCCTATATGCAGCAACGCCGAGCACAAAAGAGAAAGCATAGGGAACGGCGCTCCAATGAAGGGCAAGGAAGGGATCGTTTACCGAAGAAGGGAATAAGGCTTGGGGGGGGGGCAGAAGCTTCGTGGCCACAAAAACAGCTAGTGATCCAACAACCAAAAGAGCCAAGACTCTCAAATTTTTACTTACAACAACAAAAAGAGGAACAAAGAAATACCAAAATACTTCGATTGGAATTGACCACTCAACACCAAGAATTGTGTTTGTAATTTTATAATCAAAAAGACTCAAGAATGATAAATGCATTCCTACGTTATAGACATCTAAAGATACCCCAAACTTCTTTTGCCAATAGAATGCCGTTGAATTCGAAAGCAAAGCTACAGCTATCCAAAAATAATAAAGTGGAGCGATACGCCAAAGGCGCTTGTTTAAGTAATCAAAATAATTGCGCGATAATTCAAAGGAATTAGCGACGCTAAATCCAGAAATCACAAAAAACGCATAAACACCGTTTTTCCCCAGATCGACAATAGCGTTTCCGATTAATCCAAAATCACGAAGCCCTGCTCCGCCCGCGTGGATAAGAACGATGGCGAAGGCGGCAAACGCCCTCATTCCGGTAATAAAATTGGTATTGCCATAGTCCTTCTTAATTTGAATTAACATCAAGCACTCTTGACCATGTTTACATTTTTACACATTGAATCTAAAGTGAAAAACGTCGCCGTCCTGAACGACGTAATCCTTGCCTTCTTGGCGCAGTTTTCCGGCTTCGCGCGCGCCTGCCTCGCCCTTGTACGTGATGTAATCGTCGTACGAAATCGTCTCGGCGCGGATGAATCCGCGTTCGAAATCGGTATGGATGACGCCCGCCGCTTGCGGCGCGAGCGATCCCTTCTTGACCGTCCATGCCTTGGATTCTTTCGGCCCCGCAGTAAAGAAGGTGATGAGATGAAGCTTGTTGTATCCCGCGCGGATGATTTTGTTGAGGCCCGGTTCGGTAAGGCCGAGCGAGGATAGGAATTCTTTCTTTTCTTCCGCGCTTTCCAGCACCGCCACTTCGGATTCGATGGCGGCGGCGATGACCACGCATTCCGTGCCTTCAGCTTTGGCTTTCGCGGCGACTTTTTCCGACAAGGCGTTGCCTTTGGCGGCGTCTTTTTCATCGACGTTCGCGACATAAAGGACGGGCTTGGATGTCAAAAGCTGCAATTGCCGCAGGATTTCCAATTTATCCTTTGGTATCGAGGATACGATCGACCTTACGGGCTTGCCGTCTTGCAACGCCTTGAGGGCGGGCTCCATGACGGGCAATTGGTCGAGAGCCTCTTTGTCGCCCAGCTTGGCTTTTTTGTGGGCGCTGTTGACGCGTTTTTCGAGGCCGTCGAGGTCGGCGAGCATAAGTTCGGTATCGACCGTTTCAATATCGCGGATGGGATCGACCGAACCTTCGACGTGCGTAACGTCGCCGCCTTCGAAACAGCGAACGACGTGGATAACGGCGTCCACCTCGCGTATGTTGGCGAGAAACTGGTTGCCAAGCCCTTCGCCCTTCGACGCGCCGCGCACAAGGCCGGCGATGTCGACGAATTCAAGCTGCGTCGGGACGATCTTGGCCGAGCTGGCGAGCACCGAAAGCTTGTCGAGGCGCTCGTCCGGCACGGCGACGATGCCGATGTTCGGCTCGATGGTGCAGAACGGATAATTGGCGGCTTGCGCGGCGGCTGTCGCCGTCAACGCGTTGAACAAAGTCGATTTACCGACATTTGGAAGGCCGACAATTCCGCAGTTGAAACCCATGACAAATTCCTTTTGTGTAAACCAAAGGGATATAGTCGGTTAAGTGGCGGCAAGCCAAGAAAATTCTAGAATCCGGCAAAAAACCGCGCCAACCACAGGGGTTTGGCGGGCGCCAGCAGCAGAACAAGGATAAACATCGCCGTTATGCCGCCAAGCATGCTGATGCCCGTTTTTCCCGTCTTCTGCTTCAGCGCGTATTGCATTTGCGGGAAGCGGCTTTTAAGCGCAAGGCGGGTCGAGAAGTTGAGGACGGCCCAGCTTGCCGCCAGCGAGGCCGCCAAGACCGCAAAATCAAAAATCATCGCGATGTTCGGGTTTGTTCCGAACATCAGTTTTTGTTCAAAACCCTTTACAAAATAAAGATAGAAAAACCCCGTAGCCGCCGCGCCGCAGAACAGCGCCATGATCGTGCGCGTCTTGAGCGTCGTCTTTTTGACGGCCAGATGAATGTCATGAAGAACCGTTCCGATGACTTCGGACGACAGCCCGAACGGATAAAGGCGGCGCACGTCTTTTTCGTTTCCATGCCCCGCGACGGACAGGGAAAGAACGTCTTTAATGGCGCGCGCGCCCATGGCGTCTTCCAAAGGCGCATGGCCGAAAGCCGCCAACCGCAATTTATCGCGCCACGGTTTAAGCGAATGATCGAGGAAATTCGGAACGCCCGTAATCGCGCAACGCTTGCCGACGGCGGAAACGATGGATTTCTTGCCGCCCAGATCCATTTTCATTTCCGCGTAAGGCAGCGTCGCGGTGTAAAGAAGGACCGGGATTTTCGCGCGGGGATCGGGGTTATCGTTTTCTTCTTCTTCCGAAGGTTCGGACGCTTCGATATCGGCATGGCCCTTGGGCAAATTCGCGATGCCGATGCGGTCAAGCCCGCGCCGGAGGCCGCTCGGCAGGCCTTCGGATAAGAAGCTGAAATACGTCTCCGCGCCGCAGATGACGGCTACTTCCTGCGTCATCGCTCCCGCCGCTTGGCATGCCGTACAAGGTGTACCCCGTTTCCCATTGCATGTGGGGCAGGGCAGCGATCCGTTCGATTGGCAAAAACGGCAAGGCGCGTATCGCGTCGCGTTGCAGGTATGGCAGGGAATGCCGGGCTGATTAGGCTCTTCGCCGCGCCCGTTGCAATTGTAGCAAAGCTCGCGCCCTTGGCCTTGGCATTGCGTGCAGACGACAAGTCCTTTGCCCATGCATTGCTCGCACATCAGCGTTTTGCGGCCCTGACAGGCGGGGCAAACTTCCGTCGCCGCATAGACGGCCGATTTTTCCTCAATCGTGACTTTGGCGGATTCCAGTCCCCAGCCTTTGGTTTCATGTGCTTTGATTTCTTTGACTGTCGCTTGGACCCAGTCCTGGCTTTCGCGAAATTCTTTTTGATGTTTTTCGACGGCGGCTTGCAGCAGGACGAAAGAGTTCACCAGTTTTCTGCCTTGGCCTTTAACTCTTCCCGGGTACGAAACGCGCGCGGTTTCGCATAGTGGCGAGACTTCAAGCTTTCCCTTGATTGTGAGGGCCCGCTCTTCTGTCTCGTAGACGGCGATGTCTTGGGGATTCAGCCCGTTGCCGGTTGCGACTTTTCTAAGGCGCGCAAGCGTGCGTTCGGCAAGGGTGGGCGTCGGGGGAGGCGTCGGTTCCGGATCGGGCACGAAAAGGTTCGCTCACAGATAATGCAGGGAAGCCAAAGCTAACACGGGATGTGGAATTAATAAATACGTTGTTCGCGGCATTTTACGATTAACGATCATTGGTCAAAAGCCGACGACGATTCAAAGGCATGGCGTCTCGGCCCGTCCTTTGGCGGTAATCAAGCTGATTCCACATGGCAAAGGCGAGATGGCGGACTTCGAGAGAATATTTCTGATTGTCATGAAGGCTGCGCAGTTTTTCAGGAAGGGCTCTCACTTGCAGCATATCGGGATGATCGATGATCTGCTCCAAAATTTCGAGAGCGAGACCGCCGACAAAATTCTGGTTCAAATCCGGATTTTTGCCGTGCAATGTTCTGTTGCTTTCGGCGATATCAAGCAGATCCAAGGCTCGTTCGGACGTTTTTGCTTCAGGCCGTTTGGCAAGCTTTGCGTGATACGCTTTCAGGGCGAAGAAAGGGTCAAGGCCCGAGCTGTTTTTGGCGATGTCCGAGAGCTGCGAAAAGTCCTTATCCATGAATTTTATTTGAACAAGAATATCGCTCAAGAGGTCGTTGATTTGGTTGTAATAGCCCCGAGAGGAATAAATATCGTTCGTCCTATACATGGTTTCGATTTTCTTCGCCAACATCGGATGTTTGGCGGCGTCAGGGATTGCGGCGACCAGTTTGTTAAGCGATGCAAGGGCAAGAAAACAGGCTTTGGGCTGGATATCAAAAAGGGCGGCATCAGCGATTTCTGCGAGCTTTAGGTTTGTCTCG
>CAZQOE010000068.1:0-4042 GCA_964594935.1 uncultured Rhodospirillaceae bacterium
TCGGCCGAAAAAAGTTTGATGCGGCTGCCGTTAATTAAAACCATCTCGCCCATCGAGCGGTTCCATTTTTCTATACACGCCGGAGGGATGACTTTTCGCAAGCCGCTTTCGCCCTCGACGCAGGTGTCGCGCGCGTCGGCGTACGTCGGGGCGATGACGGCGCACCGAACACCCGGATTCCACAGGGCGTAATGCGCAAGGTCTTCAGCCCCCGTTCGAGTCTTCCCCCAGCCCCTTCCGGCCATGATCAACCAGACGCGCCAGTTCCCCTGCGGCGTTATCTGCTGAGGCCTCGCCTGCTTTAGCCACCTCGTTCTGTAGACGAAAGAATGCAAGCTTGAGAGAGGCAAATTCGGCAAGCAGTTTGCGCGCCTCTGCAAGAGCTCGGTCACGTTCTTCAGCTTCGTGTATTTGTGCTTCATCGTTTTTCTTGGGCGAGAGGCGGGCCAGCAAGGCTTTGGCCGCCGCAACGCGTACGGTTTCGCTATCGCCCGCCTCCATGAGCAGGTGCAGGGCATCGATGGCTTTTTCTGCCAGCGGTTCGGTATTGGTCATTTTGTTTCGGGGGTGTTTTTGGGGCGCTCCTGCTTCGCCGAGGGCTACGCAGGACGCAATGCGCCGTGGGTGTGTCAATACGCCAATGAATACGGGAAGTCAAGGGAAAAATCATAGTTTTATAAAAATAATTGTGAATTTTCCTCTTAACTATATAAGCCTCGGAAGGACTTTGACAAATGCGAATCGGAGCGATAGCCTTTTTTCAGCTAATCAACGAAGTGATTCGTTTTTTGGCTTGCCTCGCGATTAGGATGATCGCGTTCGTGAATGCCTAGGACGGGGTAGCCTCTTGAGAGGGAACCCATGATCGATTCCATCGGCAGCTCTACCAGCTTTCCGTCGACCAGCCGCGCCATCGCCGTATCGCAATCGAACAGCTTGCGCACGCCGAGCGTTTTGACGGCTATTCAACAGACGCAGCAACGAACATCACACGCGGTTGAACCGGTGAAAATATTCGCCGTGCCGCAGGCGGCGAGAAACGGCATGTCGGGAACGACACGGTTGCCGCGCGGAAGTTTGGTGGATGTATTAGCTTAATTGGAAAGATATAAACAACGCCTAATTTTTTAAGCAGGCGGCGACGGCGTAGCCGCATTGGTCGTCTTTATTATAAAAATCGGAGGAAGTCGGGCCGAGGTATTCGACGGCCTGCACAGCGCCTTTTTTCATCGTGAGGTTGACGAGGCAATAATTCTTTTCGTACGTGTTCGAGGGAAGAGAGAAACCCGTCGGCTTGAAGAAGTTCTGCGCGCGCGGCGCGTGGCCGGAGGACGAATAATACATCCAGATTTCGGTCCCTTTTTCTTCCGTCCGGGCTTTGCCTTTGGGCTCGCCCATGCAGGATTGGACGGCCGCTTGAGTCATGCCGACCATGCGGACTTTCGCTTTTGCGGCGATGTCGCCGCGCTCAAAGCTCGCGCAGCCCCCAAGCAACGCGGCGAAAATCAAAACAAGGACGAGGGCGGGGCGAAAAGACATGCCTTATTATTGTCCATTCATACGCTTATGTAAACAAGGTTACGCATCGTTTAGCGGACGCAGGCGGCGACGGCATAGCCGCATTGGTCGTCGTCGTTATAAAAACTCGTCGCCTTGGGGCCCAGATATTTGACCTTGCCGACGACGCCGTCCTTCATCACAACGTTGACGATGCAAAATCTTTTTTCGCTTGAGCCAGACGAAGCGTTAAACGAGTCCGAACGGGAGGAATAGGAAGATCTTCTGCCGCTCCCCGTGTTGTAGCCCGCCTTGTTCCATGTGCTGAGGCCGTCCGTCGAAGGGTACGACCAGACTTCGGTTGTTCCTTCGGCGGCTTTTTTCTTGGGGATTCCCATGCAGGCGAGGACGTCTTCTTTCGACAGGCCGACCATCTGAATTTTGGCTTTGGCCGCCGTGTCGTCACGCGACAGGCTTCCCATGCAGCCGGAAAGCAAGACGGCGGTTGCGAGAAGGGCGATAGTTGCGAAGCGGCAGGAAAACATACCGTATTATTGCTTTTCTGTTTCTTTGTGTAAACAGGTTTGCTTTCCCGTTTTGTACCATGCCGCGAGTTTTTCGAGGCCGGACCGGAGCAGGGGGATATCCCTCGGCTTGGGCGGCGCGTCGCAGCAGACCGTCGAGATGACCGCCGCGCTCGCGTTAAGGCCCATTTCGGCGACCGCCGCGCGCCAGCGGTCGTAGGCGGCTTCTTCGGATTCGGAGCGTTCATGCTCGACCCGGAAAAAATCGCGTTTCGACGCGATGCCCGAATAACTGCCGGTCACGCGCGAGGCGATGGCCGCCGCGTGGTAGTCGGCCTTGAATTTGAGGCCGGCCTCGATCTGAAGCGCGGTGAGCAGAAGTTTGAGGCCCAAGACGTCGAGGATGTGCTCTTCCGTCGCGCGGGCGGCCAAAATGCCGGCGCGGTCCGTCACTTCGAACGTGCAGCCGGAATGTTGCCATCGTTCGGGCGTTCCGTGGTCGGCTCCGGCGCAAAATTTGCGAAGTTTTCTGTTGGTTGTGGCGGCGCGGCGGCGGGCGTATGAGGCCATGATTATTCTCCTTATGAAAATATTTAAGATATACAATACGAGAATTATCCCATCCCATAAAATTTGTCAAGGAGTATTCCCAAATGTATTGGGATTTTGCCCAATTACCCTTATGACCCCCTCTCCTGCGAAAACTAAGGGCTTACTATGTAAGCCCAAGTTTTCGCTTCCGCGTTATCACCACTAATGCTTTTTGGGCGATTGCCGTTTCGCGCCCGCAAGGGGAGAGGAAAATTAGGGGACTTTCTGGTCGGCAACCAGCTGTAATCAAAAAATGAAGGCTATTTATGTTTACTGGCTTCTTTGAGGCAGGCGGCGCGGTCGGCTTTGAAATCGCCCTTGATCCACCAGTCTTCGACGGCGCGGAGCGTCTCGCCGACTTTGGGGCCCGCGGGCATGCCGAGCTTCATCACGTCTTCGCCTTTGATGGGGAAAAGAGGAATTTTCCAAGAAGCAATAAGCGTGAGCGCTTCGGAAATCCTTCCGCCGACGAGAAAAGCCGCCGCACGGACATTTTCGGCGCCGTGGCGGTAGATTAAAAGGCGCACATTGGCGGGAGCCACGTTGCCGCGCAGCATCGCCGGAATAAGGACGATCGCGCCGAGCATCGCGGAATTGCGGTTGGAGAATTTGAGGCGTTTGGCGACGGCTTGGGCCGCGTTTTCGTCTTCGGGCAGGAGGGCCGCAAGGCGAACCAAAAATTCTTGCCGCGCGCCGAGTTTTTTTTCGGTATCGAGAAGCGCCTGAAGGCGGGAATAGTCGGCGGCTTCGGGCAGAAAATAATTAATGACGCCGGAGTCTTTCATCAAACGCAAAGCGGGCAACGGGTTTTCCGCCGCAAGCAGTTTGATGATTTCGTGCGCGATGCGCTCGACGGAAAGGGAAGGGATGAGCGGCGCGAGCTCGCGGCACGCCGCGAGGCCTTCGGCGTCGGCATCGCCTTTGCCAAAATGCGCGTAAAAACGGAAGAAACGGAGGATTCTGAGAACGTCTTCGCGGATGCGCGAACGGGGGTCGCCGATAAAACGCACATGGCCGGATTTGGCGTCTTCGACGCCGTTGAAATAGTCGTACAGAGTTCCTTCGGCGTCCACGTAAAGCGCGTTCATCGTGAAATCGCGGCGCGCCGCGTCTTCCTGCCAGTTTTCGGTGAATTCGACTTTCGCGTGGCGGCCGTCCGTTTCGACGTCGCGGCGCAGGGTCGTGATTTCGTAGCCTGTGCGGTCGATCACGGCCGTGATCGTGCCGTGCGCGATGCCCGTGGGCACGGTTTTAATCCCTGCCGCGTTGAGGATTTCGGTCACGCGGTCGGGCGGCAAGGTCGAGGCCAGCGACATCGTGCCCGATCTGCCTGCCGATGCCGGGTTGCGGATGATCGAGCGGCTCGGCGAACCCGGCATCACGGCCGGCCAGGCCTGCGCCCTCTATGCGGCGGCGGCCCGCGAGACCTT
>CAZQOE010000068.1:4052-8481 GCA_964594935.1 uncultured Rhodospirillaceae bacterium
GCAAGGTCGAGGCCAGGTCGATGTCGCCGACTTTGCGCCCGACAAGGACGTCGCGCACCGCGCCGCCCACCACGCGCGCGTTGCCTTGCAGCGCCGCGAGAAGCCGAAGCACGTTCGGCGTCAGGATTTTGGACTTTTGGTCATCGGTGAGGGTTATTGCCACGTTTATCCTCCGCGAAGCGATATTCTTCGCGGGAACGGGCGAAAATGCAAGTGCTCGGCCATTTTAGCGCATCCAGCGCCAAATATCAGCCGAACTGCGCAATTTCTTCGTCGGGGAGATGTGCCATAATCGCCAGAGTGATTTTGCGTATGGGCTCGTCCGGAAATTTGCGCGCGTCAAGCATAAGAGCATGTATGCCTATTGCCATGGAGGCGAGGGCAAGATTAGGGTCTTCAACAAGGTCTGTTTCCATAACCATTTGGATATTGTCTCCCGTCGCCGGGTCGTAAAGCATCCGAGGCTTTCCGGCAGGTGTGGCGGGTTTCAGCAGGGAAAGCCTTTCAACTGTCGCAAAAACATCGTCTGATATGCGGGCGATGTTGAAAATGGAAACTTTCGAGACCGTCACAAGAATTTCCTTGCGCGTTTCAATGTCGATTTTCTCGTTGTTGAGAGATTCATTGAACACTTTCATCGCTTCCGTCGTCACCATGTCCGGACGGTTATGCGAGAGAGAGGAAAGGAGGCGCAGGAAGTTTTCGCGGATATCGCCTTTGTGCGCGATCATATAACCGTTATAGACTTCATCGTATAATTGCCAGGTTACGAGTTCAGGCTGTTTCTCGGAGATGTTCGCAAGCGTCGCGCAGGTCCAGTTGTTGAGATATAGGACTTCTTGGGAAGATCGGTGCTCGTTGGCCTCTGTCATAAATTGCCTGCGGAGGCTGTCGACAATGCGCTCGTCTGCGATTGATTCCCCTTCTTCCACGCTTGGGGAGTAGATTATCAGGAAGTCGGTATAGACACGGGAGCTTACCGTTCCGTCAAGCGCGGCGGAGATTTCATCAACCGTGAAGTTCGATAGGCCTTTTCCGAGACGGGAGTTTATCTGGCGCAGGGGCTCGTTCGGGTGCTGGAGAATATCATAGAGTTCCGCCGCGAGGACTTGCGCTTGTGCAATGACTAAGGGATTATTTAAGGGATTATTTTCGAGAATGCCGATTTTCTCGATCGCATTGTAGTCGTCCATTGTGACCAGATCGGGACGGTCGTTTGCCATCACCGTCAGCGCCTCCATGACCGAGGTTCGCGCATTGGGAGGATAGTCCTTGTTTTCGGCGACTCTTCTGAAAAGGATGAAATCGTCGCGGGTCATCAAGTCCGGGCGGCCTTCGCACATGTGGTAATGAATCATCGCGAGGGCTTCGGCGTTCCATGACTGCATGTTTTGGGAAAACATCGCCTTCGTTTCTTTAAAAGACTCGGGCGTTATGAAGTCCTGATGGCCTTTGATAATCGCGGAGTAGGCAAAGGCTCCCTGTAGACAGATGGCGCTTGCTTCGGATGTTTGAATGCCGACGGAGAATTTGGCGACCGTATTTTTAATGTTGTTTGCCATGTCGAGATTTCCGATGGAGGGATCCAGCCGGACTGCCGACGCGAAGGCTATAAGAAGCCCTGTGAGCGCGAAGGCACTTCTGATTTTCGGATACTGCGAGGCGATTTCTTCTGCCGTGAAACCCCATTCGGCGGCAACGGTTTCGTTTTCCATAATTATTTCCTATAGGCTCCCGATATAACGCTTTTTAAAAAAATCAGAAAACAACGTTACAACGGCGTTTTAAAAAAACAAACGGCATTTTATCGTTAAGGGCGGATAATTGTGGATGAATCCGGCTTTTTTCGCCTTTTAAAGGCGCGGTTTTTGATTCCTTGCCGAATCTCCCCAAAAAGCTTTTATTGTCGAGTTATGCGGATTCTTTCCCTCCTCGCGGTTCTTTTCCTTTTCTTTGCCGGTCCGGCGCATGCCGCGGGCGAAGCCGTGCCCGCGACGGCTTATTTTCCCGTTCTTCCGGTCGATGCGTCCGAAGATTCGCCGACGCAGCTTGTCCCCATGGCTGTAAACCGTCCTTTTGACGCCGTGCATGACGACGTAAGGCGCGCAATCGTCGTCATTCACGACGAAACGCGCGACGCGAACGCCGCTTTGGCGATGGTGTCTGCGCTGGCGGGGAGTTTGAACAGTTCGACGATCATCGTTGCGCCGCAATTTTTGCTTCCGTCCGACATCGTCCGATTTTCTGACCATCTGCCGGAAAAGGGGAAAATTTTTTCCGCGTGGCAGGTCATGGGCTGGAGCACGGGCGACAATTCCATGCCCGTTCCTTCGCGCAAGAGCGTGAGTTCTTTTACCGTCATCGATTTTTTGCTGATGTATCTGTCGGACCGCAACTCATTCCCCAACCTTAACACGATCGTCGTCGCCGGTTTTGGCGTCGGAGGGAATTTTGTCCAACGCTATGCCGCCTTGACGACCGCGGCGGACGCCGTGGCGAGGCAAGACATCGATTTGCGCTTTGTCGTCGCGGGGGCGACGTCGTATTTGTACCAGACGATTACGCGCCCCCTTGGCGGCAAAAACGGTTTTGGCCTTCCCAATATCGTCGAGTGCCCTTCCGTCAACGCTTATCCGTACGGGCTTGATAAGCTTAATCCGTACGCGCGCCGCGTTGGGGCAAATGCCATTAAGATAAACTATGCGACGCGGTTTATTACGTATTTGAGCACGCAAGGCGTCGATTCTTTTCCCGACGCCAGTTGCGCCGCGCTTGCGCAGGGCAATAGCGGATTCTCGCGAGCGGAAAATTACAGGCTTTATTTGCGCACGCTTTATGGCGACGTCGCCGGAAAGACCCAAGTGTTCGCGAGATCGAACGAAGGCGTGAACGATGCCGTTTCGTTGTTCGGTTCGGCGTGCGGGATGACATCATTGTTCGGGGACGGGATGTGCCCGCCATCCGAAGGAGGAATTAGATGAGAATTTTGTTTTTCGGCGACGTCGTGGGACGCAGCGGGCGCGAAGGGTTGGCGCAGCGGTTGCCCGCGCTGAAAGAACGCCTGAAGCCCGACGCGATCATCGTGAACGCCGAAAACGCGACGTCGGGATACGGGCTTTCGATGAAAATGGCGGCGGAATTTTTCGAACTCGGCGTTTCATGCCTGACGCTGGGCAATCATGCGTGGGCGCAGCGCGAATTGCTGACGGGCATCGACCGCGAGCCGCGCATCGTGCGGCCGCTTAATTATCCCGAAGGCACCCCCGGGCGCGGGACGTATATGATTGAGCTGAAGGACGGGCGCAAGCTTTTGGTCGTCAATCCGATCGCGCGGCTGTTTATGGAAAACGCCTTGGACGATCCTTTCGCCGCGATGGAAAAAGTCGCGAAGGAAAACAAGCTTTCGGGAAATTTGCAGATATTCGTCGATTTTCATGGCGAGGCGACATCGGAGAAGATGGCGTTCGCGCATGTTTTCGACGGGCGCGTCAGCGCCGTCATCGGCACGCATACGCATATTCCGACGGCGGACGAGCATATTTTGCCGAACGGAACGGCTTTTATGTCGGATGCGGGCATGTGCGGCGATTACAGCGGCGTCATCGGCGTGAAAAAGGAAGCCGCCATTTGGACCTTTACGCACAAGACGCCGTATGCCGAGCGCAAGACACCATCTGACGGCGAGGCGACGTTATGCGGTGTGTTTATTCAGACCGACGACAAGACGGGGCTCGCCACCAATATTGAAGCGGTGCGCGTGGGCGGAATACTGAAACAAGCCGAGGCGGGGTAGTGCGCCTATCTAATTCCGGTCGCCGAGGCCCGGCGCGGGAAAACAGGCTTTTTTAGTCAAGCCGTCCAGAATTTCTTTTCTGTTTACCGCGTCTTTGCCGTTTTTCCTTGCCAGTTTTTGCAGGAGGATGTTGTTCGGGCTGTCCTCGCCAATGATCTCCTGAATTCTGTACGGCGGCGTGTCCTTGGGTAGATGAAGGGATTTAGCGACGCATTGCCAGTCCGTCGGTTTAAGTGGGGATCCTCCGCCCATGTTGTGCTCCTTTAAATAAAATTTGAAAAACGTATGCGGCGGAAGGTAACGAAGAAAACGAGTCTCTCAAAAACAGGAAATATTACCTCACGAAATATTACCGATTGTGACTTGGCGAGTGGCGTTTAAGCGCGGAATGACGGGCCTTAAGCTTGTTAATTGTTTCCTGTGCGTAAGGAAAACAGGTGGGTTTTTCTATTGTGATTGAACCTTTGGATTTTAGGGATATATTGCGCCTTAGGATTCAGGGGTTAGGAATGGCACGGAAAACACTTTGTACGCTTTCGACAGCAAACCTTTTGCACAATCTTGAGGTTATCAGATCCAAGGCGCCGAAATCGAAAATTATGGCGATGGTCAAGGCCAACGCTTACGGGCACGGCA
>CAZQOE010000069.1:0-8410 GCA_964594935.1 uncultured Rhodospirillaceae bacterium
GGAGACCGGGACAAGGGCCGAGTCATTACCGGTTCCAGCAACCTCACCCAGGCCGGCCTCCAAGACAACCTCGAATTCAACGTCGAGTTGAAAAACTCGGCAGACTATGACTTTGCCTTCGCCAAATTCAACGAACTCTGGGCAATGGCCGTGGATGTTTCTGAGCCATACCAAGACACGGTCGTCAACAAGTCGCCATTCGCCAGCTTCACGCCTTATGAGCTGTATTTGAAATTCCTCTACGAGTACTTCAGAAACGAGCTGAGTCGTCCGGCCGATTTGGAAGACATGTATGTCCCGGAGAGGTTCAAGAAGCTGCGGTATCAAGAAGAGGCGGTCTTAAACGCCCGTAAAGTGCTGGATGAATATGGAGGGGTCTTCCTCTCCGATGTTGTCGGACTTGGAAAAACCTACATGGCCGCCTTGCTGGCGCAGCAGTTGGACGGGCGCAACCTCGTGATTGCGCCGCCCCATCTGCTGGATCGCGACAAACGCGGATCATGGCCGAATGTCTTCAGCGACTTTCAAGTGCGGCAAACGGATTTCGAGTCGATCGGCAAGCTGGAAGACTTGCTCAATCGCAACATTTCCAAATACACCAACGTCTTCATTGACGAGTCGCACCGATTCCGCACGGAAACCACTCTTAGCTACGAAATGCTTGCCCAGATTTGCCGCGGCAAGAGAGTCATTCTGGTATCTGCCACGCCGTTGAACAACACGCCGCAGGATATCCTTAGCCAGGTCAAACTGTTCCAAGCAGGGAAGGCCAGCAACATTCCCAATCTGCGCAACCTTGAATCCTTCTTCGGCGGACTGGAAGCCAAGCTCAAAGGTTTGGATCGGCAGAACGACCGCGAGATTTACTTCCGAACAGTCCAGGCCAACGCCAAAGAGACCCGCGAGAAAGTTCTCAAGTTTCTCATGGTGCGGCGCACCCGGACCGAAATCGAGCGGTACTACGGCGAGGATATGAAACAGCAGGGGCTGAAGTTCCCCGTTGTAGAAGACCCCAAGCCATTATTTTACAAGTTCAACAAGCAGGAAAACGCCATCTTCAACGAGACGCTTGAACTGCTCAAGTCCGGTTTCACCTACGCCCGCTACACGCCGTTGCTGTACTTCGAAGGAAAGATGGACGAGCGCGAACTACAGGGCCAGCGCAACTTGGCCAAGTTCATGAAGATCCTGATGGTCAAGCGGCTGGAAAGCAGTTTCCACGCGTTCCGGCTGACGCTGGACCGGTTCACGCATTCTTACGCCCGCGTCATTACAGAGTTCAAAAAGGGCAATGTATATATCAGCAAGAAGCACATCGGAAAACTCTTCGACCTCCTTGAGCAGGACGACCAAGCGGGAGTCGAGGGCCTTTTGGAACAGGACAAGGCGGAACGGCTCAAAGCCAAGGATTTCTCCGAAGATTTCATTCGAAACCTCAAGTCGGACTATCGCACTTTGCGCCGCATCAAAAAGATGTGGGCCAATATTCGGCGAGATCCCAAGTGGCTTGCCTTCCGGGATATACTGATCTCTGAGCGACATCTTAAAAAGGGCAAGCTCATCATCTTCACCGAGTCGCAGGAAACCGCCGAGTATCTGGCCGGGCGCATCCGGGAAGAAGTGGAGGCCAAAACCCTGTATTTCTCCGGCAATTCGAGCGAGGCGGAACACGCGGCGGTGATTGCCAATTTCGACGCCAACGCCTTCAAGCCTTCCGACGACTACCGGATACTGGTCAGCACCGAAGTCTTGTCCGAAGGTGTGAACCTCCATCGCTCCAATGTGGTCATCAACTACGATATCCCCTGGAATCCAACCCGCTTGATCCAGCGCGTCGGTCGCATTAATCGCGTGGACACGAAGTTTGATGCCATTCACACCTACAACTTCTTTCCATCGGTCGAAGGCAACGACGCCATCAAGCTGCAGGAGGCGGCGGAAGCCAAGATCCACGCTTTCATCGAAATGCTTGGTTCGGATGCCCGCCTGCTAACTGAGGGAGAGGAAGTCAAATCGTTCGATCTATTTGCCAAACTCAAGAGCAAGAAGATCATCACCGGCGAGGACGAATCCGAGGAAAGCGAACTCGAATACCTTACTGAAATTCGCGCTGTACGCGACAAACAGCCCGAACTGTTCGCCCGAATCAAACGCCTTCCTAAAAAGGCCCGCTCGACGCGAGCATTGTCCGCCGCGCCGGATTCATTTGTAAAGGAATTCCCGTCTTTGCTGACATATTTCCGGCAAGGTCGTCTCGACAAGTTTTTCTTGGCAGCCCAAGGCCCCGACAACTCGGTGGAACTCGATTTTCTTTCCACGGTTAAGGTTTTGAGGCCGATCGAACCCGCCGAGAAACGGCAGTCGGTTCCCTCGGATTTCTACACCCTTTTGAATCAGAACAAGAAGGCCTTTGCCGTTGCCACCAGTTTGGAGAACGAGGATGCCGCACCACCGAACAAGGGCGGGGCCAATGATGCGTATATATTGAAGCGTCTCAAAGCGAAGGAAATTCGCCACTACCAAGGTTTCACGGATGACGACGAGGAGTTTATCCGGAACGTGTTCCAGCTTCTCGCCGATGGCGCGCTTCCCAAGCCGACGGCAAAGAAGGTTGCCGATGCGCTAAAAAAGGAAGTCGAGCCCCTGAGAGTGCTCGGAATTATGCGGCGGGACATCCCCTCCACATTCTTCCAGGCCACCCGTGCCCAACTGACGCATCATGCGTTCAACCCGCGCGAGGTGATTCTTTCGTCATGGCTGGTTTTGGGCAATTCGCAGGATAAACATGAATAAGAAGCAGGCTTCCGAGCTGATTCAGACGACATTTCCAGTAGCCTTTGACAAGGCCCGGTTCCGCACATTTGCAGTAAATCTGCTCAACCATGTTGATGAGGAGAAGGTCTTTGCGCGTAATGCTTCCTACATCAAAGAGGCCTTTCGTGCCCATGTCCATCGTTTCGAACGACTGGGAACCTTTACGAGTCCGGAGAAGCAGTCCGTTGATGTTCTCATTGTTTATCTTACCGCCGAATCAAAGCTTGAGCGCGCCCGAACGGCCATCCGCAATTTTGTGGCCGACCACCTAAAAGAACGTGACAATAAAGATGCCGCGCTCGTGGCTTTTGTATCACCAACTGAGAAACAATGGCGCTTGTCTTACGTCAAAATGGAGTACGCCACCGTTGAGAAGGATTCGGGCAAGATCGGCGTCGAAACAAGGCTCACGCCTGCCCGCCGTTTCTCCTATTTGGTGGGTGAGTGCGAAAGCTGCCACACGGCCCAGACGAGATTTCTCGACCTGCTGCAGGATACCGACACCGATCCCACGCTGTCTCAAATCGAAGAAGCCTTCAGCGTCGAGGCTGTCACGGATGAGTTTTTTGAGTGTTATGTGGAGTTGTTCGATAGCCTCCACTCGGCTTTGGACAAGCTCGCCAAGAAAGATGCGGTCATCCGCACCGAATTCAAGACCATGGGCGTCAGCACCGTGGATTTTGCCAAGAAACTAATGGGCCAGATCGTTTTCCTATATTTCTTGCAAAAAAAAGGTTGGCTCGGTGTTGAAAAGGGTAAGGAATGGGGCACCGGCCCCCACGATTTCCTCCGGCAGATGGCGAACGGCAAATACGGCAAATACAAGAATTTCTTTAACGACATCCTCGAGCCGCTTTTTTACGACACGCTGGCCACCGACCGTGGACATGACGCGTGGTGCGGTCATTTTAAATGCCGTATCCCGTTTCTTAATGGAGGGCTTTTCGAGCCTATCGCCGGTTACGACTGGAAGAAAACCGACATCGTTCTGCCCAATGAGCTATTCACCAATGATGAAGAAATCGAGGAAGGCGTCGTTGGGACCGGCGTTCTCGATGTGTTCGACCGCTACAATTTCACCGTCAACGAGTCGGAGCCGCTGGAAAAGGAAGTCGCCATTGATCCCGAAATGCTCGGTAAAGTCTTCGAAAACCTGATCGAGGAAAACCGCCGCAAGGGTCTTGGAGCCTTTTACACTCCGCGCGAGATTGTCCACTACATGTGCCAGGAAAGCCTTATCAACTATCTTGACACGGCGGTCAACAATGACAAAGAAATCGTTCCCCGTTCAGACACCGAAACATTCGTCCGCCTGGGCGAGCAGATTTCCCACTACGAGTCAGTAGAGGCGCAATATTCTATTAAGATGCCCAAGTGCATCCAGACCAACGCTAAGGTCCTAGATGCCGCGCTTGAGGCCATCACAGTCTGCGACCCCGCTGTCGGCTCCGGTGCATTCCCGGTCGGCATGATGACTGAAATTGTCCGAGCCCGTTCGGCTTTAACCCCCTATTTCAACGACATCGGCGAGCGGACCCCGTACCACTTCAAACGGCACGCCATTCAAAATTGCCTCTATGGCGTTGATATTGACGTGGGGGCCGTTGAAATCGCCAAGCTCCGCCTCTGGCTTTCGCTAGTTGTGGACGAGGAGGATGTTAAGCAGATAAAACCTTTGCCAAACCTGGACTACAAGATCGTTGCCGGCAACTCATTGCTGGGAGTTGAGAAAACGCTTTTCAACGAACAAGTCTTTCGTCGGCTCGAAAAGCTGAAGCCGATATATTTCGATGAAACCGACCACGTAAAGAAGGAGAAGCTGAAGAAGGAGATCGGCGAATTGATCCACGAACTTACGAACGGAAAGAAGATTTTTGATTATGAAATCTATTTCTCGGAAGTATTTCATCATAAATCTGGATTTGATGTGCTGATAGCAAATCCTCCATATGTCGGTCACAAAGGCGGTCAAAAATCCCTTTTCAACGAATTAAGGCACAACCCGCTTGGAATCCGATTCAACAATGAGCGCATGGACTTGTTCTATTACTTTTTCCATCTCGCTATCGACCATGCTCGTGCAAGTGGAGTTGTCGCCTTCATCACGACGAATTACTATGTCACCGCAGATAGTGCAATTAAGCTCCGGGCGGATTTTCGTGACCGCGCTTTGATGCTTTCATTGGTAAGTTTTAACGAACTCAAGATTTTTGAGTCGGCGCTCGGGCAGCACAACATGATCACCATTTTGAGGAAGGGTCAGGCTCGTAGCATCGCTTGCCGCGTGGCCGTTACCAAACGGGTCGGATTTGCCTCACCCGAATTGCTGAGAAGCATATTGCATGGTAGCGATGGCGAGACGTTCTACCGAGACATACCACAGAAAAAACTCTTTGAAGGTAGCCAGTTATATATTTCGAGTGTCAATGTCGGCGCAAAAAACGCAGGCTCAATCGAGCTGGTATTGGCGAAACTTGCTTCCCAACATACTCGAATTGGGAATGTGTGTAACATTGGCCAAGGAATTGTGACCGGGTTGGACAGAATTTCCAAGAAGCATCTTAAACGGCTGCCAGCCGCTCATCTCGATCTGGGTTCAGGCTGCTTCGTGCTTACCGAATCAGAGCGCAGACAATTGTCTGATAGCCGAGATCCGACAATCAAACCATGGTTCAAGAATTCTGATATTCAGAGGTATACGACGTCTTGCTCGAATTCGGAATGGCTCATCCACGCTACGGTTGATCTGGACATGAAGCAGCACAAAGGAATATTTGAACATCTTGTTACTCTTAGAAAAGCGATTGAATCCCGCAATTACGATAGCGGCGAACTATCTAAGGCGTCGAATCTCGGGGCGTGGTGGGCATTATCGTCAGCACGAAAAGATTTTGATTTCTCAACTCCCAAGATCGTCTCCCCACAACGAAGTTATGCGAACACGTTTGGCTACAATGAAGTTCCTTGGTATGCGAGCGCAGATGTATATTACATCACACCCAAAGACCCTTGTGTTTCGCTTAAATATGTTTTAGCACTAATCAATTCACGGCTGTATTTCCTTTGGCTATATTTCAAAGGGAAAAGAAAGGGTGAAATGCTTGAGCTTTACCAAAAACCGCTTTCGGAAATTCCCATAAAACGCATTACGCCTGCGGATCAGAAACCTTTCATTAAACTGGTTGACCGCATTCTCGCTGCTAAACAGCGCGATGCCGAGGCGGACACGAGCGCGATGGAGCGGGAGATAGACGAGTTGGTGTATGCTCTTTACGGCCTGTCGCCCGAGGAAATCAAGATTGTGGAGAGCGAATCATGACGGGCCAACAAAGGGGCGTTCCCCAATCGGTTCGACTTCTATACCTGGCGCTCTATCTGGCGATTCTCTTTGTAATGAATCGCCTGGCCTTCGGACAGTGGCTTCCTCTGGCTACGGAGCGGGGGCTATGGTTCTACTCGGGAGCAGCGGCCCTGATCCTTGGAAGCCTTTTGGTCACGCCATTTTTTACAAGTCCGGCCAACGCAATTTCCTATCTCGTCGCGGCGCTTATTGCTGTTTTCGTTTTTCCAGCTTCGGGAGCAAAGATCGGCGACACGCTCCCGCGTCAATGTATCATTGCGTTTTGTGCGGTGATGCTGGCGGTTTGCGCGTTCAACATACTTTTCAAGGACTCGAAAAAGCGCCTGCTTCATAACTTGGCGGAAGTTGGGCGCCAAATGGCCGACCATCTGGGGAGCCCCCGTTTTGTGTTTGCGTTGATCATTGCTTATGCGCTTTGGGAGTATCATCGGGCATCGCCGATAGAATTGATTTTCGTCGGGCTTTCGGGGCTCGTGATTGCCGCTCAACAACCGCTTGAGACTCTTGGCTCACTCATTCAGCGAATAATTGAATTATGGCGGCCCGGCACGGCGCCAGCCGTAGTCGGTTGCATCGTGGCTCACCAGACCCCCGACTTGCTGTTGATACGCCAAGAAGGCGATGATGAAATTCAGCCAGGCGTTTGCCTTCTGATTGCGGACAAGCACACCCCGCTCAAAATCGGCGTTACGCTTGGTTACTTCGGGCGTGATGAAGGTCTTTTGCTCCGTGCGCTAGAGATCGAAGTTCCGAGCCAGTGTCTTCCTCGTTTGGGTGCCTTAGCCCGTGCGATTCCGGACGGGTGCGTCAGCATTCTGGCCGAAAGCGAGATCGGAGCATTCCGAGCCGATGTCTATCCGCTAAAGCATTTGGATTCGCTTGTTGGGATTGTTGCCTCCGACTCGGCCACGGAACGACTATATTTTGAGGTCATTCAAGAAAAGGGCATCGAGCAGGGACGACTTGTCGAGACGTTCGTCGGCGGGAAGCGCGTTCTCTACCAAGTACTAGACGGCCTGACCAAAGAGGAAATTGTCCAGCAGAAGAACACCTATGGCTTTGCGCGTGGAGAGGCGGCTCAAATTGGCGCATGGGACGAAGAGAAAAGGAAGTTCAAGCCCTGCAGCTGGATTCCAAATCTAAATGCCCCGGTTTTTCTCAAGAGCATCGAGGCCCGGAAAGACAACATTAAAGCTGTCGGGTATTTCCCATCTACCAGCTACGATGTTGAGATCAAAAGTCTGGACGAGCTCGTGACGCACAATACCGCGATTCTTGGCATTCTGGGTGTCGGGAAATCCATGCTGGCTATTGAGCTTGTGGAACGGATGATTACGCATGGCATCAAGGTGATTTGCATAGACCTTACGAATCAATACGCAGATGAGCTCTCGGGATTCTTCGATTCACCAGCAGAAGCCGCCAAACTCGCGGGCCTTCATAAGATCGGACAATCGGGGAAAACAATCATTAAAAAGAATGTGGAGGAGGGCGGAAGCAAGGCGGCATTTTCCCAAGGTTTCATCAAGTATCTTGAAGAATTCCTGAATCCGGAGAATCCGCAGAAGTTGAATATCCTGAATCCTTCGCAGTTTGAGGTGTGGCGACAAGACAGCAAGCCCTATCAAGAGACCGCATCCATGGCTTCTTTAACACCGACCGAAATAACTCAAATCATTTCCGAGGCAACACTTCAAATCGTTCAAAAATACGGCATGACGGCCAAGGCGCGTGTTTGCCTAGTCTATGAAGAGGCGCACTCCCTTATACCCGAATGGAATTCCGTTGCTGCCGAAGGTGATAAGGCCGCAACAAACGGGACCGCCCGGGCTATTCTTCAGGGTAGAAAGTATGGGCTTGGGTGCCTGCTGATTACGCAGAGAACGGCCAACGTTACAAAGACGATTCTAAACCAATGCAATACAGTCTTTGCGATGCGGACATTTGACGATACGGGAAAAGAATTCTTGGCTAATTATTTGGGTGGTGAATATGCCTCGAAGCTCCCGTCTTTGAAAGAAAGGCACGCGGTGTTTTTTGGCCGGGCTTCCAGTTGCGAGAATCCAGTTATGATTCGGCTCAACGATCAGGATGATTTCAGGCGTGTATTCAGGGCTCCTGTTCCTGGTTAAGAGATCCTAGAGATCCCGAGGCTACGCCACGGGAGAAGAGATTTAAGACGCGCGCGCCCCCACCCGAAGCCCGCAGGGCGGAGCCGCCGCAGGCGGCCAAGAG
>CAZQOE010000070.1:0-8398 GCA_964594935.1 uncultured Rhodospirillaceae bacterium
GCTCGAACTCCACATCGACGACAAAATGACCAATCTGTCGGGCGGCCAGTTGCGCCGCGCGGCGTTGGCGCGCGCCTTGGTCGAAGAACCCGATATTTTGCTGCTCGACGAGCCGACAAACCACCTCGACCTCGACGTGATCGAATGGCTCGAAACGTATCTCAAATCCTATCGCGGCGCGGTGCTGTGCGTCAGCCACGACAAAGCTTTTCTCGGCAACGTATCGCAGGAAGTGTTTTGGCTCGATCGCGGCAAGCTCAGGGTCTGCCCGCGCGGCTATGCGTTCTTCGACGAATGGGCCGCGATGCTGCTTGAGCAGGAAGAACGCGAACTCCGCAACCGCGAAAAAGTTCTCGAATACGAAGTCGAATGGGCAAGCCGCGGTGTCAAGGCGCGCCGCAAGCGCAACGTGCGCCGCGTCGAATTGATGAAGGCCGAGCGCGAAAAACTGCGCCACGATAAAAACGCGCTTAACCGCATGCTGGCGAAAATCGAATACGAACCCGGCGAACTTGCCGAAGCCTCGTCGAAAATCGCCGCCGATTTTCACAACGTATATCTGTCGTTCAACGAAGACGGGCGCGAAAAAGTCATCCTGTCCAAATTCAATTTGCGCATCCAGCGCGGCGACCGCATCGGCATCATCGGCAAGAACGGCAGCGGCAAAACAAGCTTCCTGCGTATGCTGGTGGGCGAGCTCAAGCCTGTCTCAGGCAAGATCAAGCTCGCGCATGATTTACAGTTTTCGTATTTCGACCAGAAGCGCAAAGACCTCATCCCCCACCATTCGCTTCATCGCGTCTTGTGCCCGCAGGGAAGCGACTACATCGACGTCATGGGCAAAACGCGGCACGTCTGCGGCTATCTGAAGGATTTTTTGTTTGACCCTAAAATGGCGCAGCATCCCGTCAGCGCCCTTTCGGGCGGGCAGAAAAACCGCCTGTTGCTGGCCAAGATTATGGCCAATCCCCAAAGCCTGCTTATCCTCGACGAGCCGACGAACGACCTCGACATGGACACGCTCGACATGCTTGAAGACATGCTGTCAAAGTACAAAGGCACGCTGCTGGTTGTCAGCCACGACCGCGATTTCCTCGATCAAACGGTAACGAAGGTTCTGGCCTTCGAAGGCGACGGCAAAATCGACGCCGTCATCGGCGGCTATCAGGATTATCTGGCCAAACGCAAACTTAAAGAGCGGCCTGAAACCGCCGCAAAGCAAAAGCTGAAAGATAAGAAAGAAATTCCCTCCCCCTCGCGGGGAGGGTTAGGGAGGGGGGAGGGCAACAATATAAACGCTGCAAAAACCAGCAAAAAACTTACCTTCAGCCAGAAGCACGAACTCGAAAAACTGCCCGCGCAAATCACGGCGCTTGAAAAAGAAATCGCCTATCTCGAAAACCAGCTCGCCGACCACGAACTCTACACGCGCGATGCCGAGCTGTTCGACAAACTCACGCGCGACTTGGGCAGGGCGGTCAAAACCCTCCGCGCCTCCGAAGAACGCTGGCTCGAACTTGAAGAAATTAAGGATTCTCTGGAAGAATAGAGCCTACGCCTATTTAATCCCCGTCATTCCGGAAACCGCGCTTTTGCCTTCGCAAATGCGCGGTTATCCGGAATCCGATTTGGTTTTGTTTCTTCGCGTCATCCCCGCGACTTGTCGCGCCGTAGCCCAAAGGGCGAAGGCGGAAGGCGGGGACCCAGCCAGCCTCCCCGCAATTCCCGCCCCAAATATTTTTCTCCCCTCAGTCTATAATCCCACCCCGTCGCGGAAATATCCCGCCACCTCAACGGCATCGTTGGTTAATGGACAAATCCCAATTGTTTTGCATATCAAGTGATATTTCCCTTGACATTTCCTTTGACGCCGCATATATTGCCCGCGCACCCTTAAGAAAGGTGCGTCCGGTTTCGGACCCCTGCGCCGCTCGTGCTAGCCGATGCGGGAAATTCCAAGGGGAGGGCCGGATAAGGTGGTAACAGCTGCCGTCTCACGCCAATCGAACGCGAGAGGGGAGCGCGCGCTTCCTATTTTTTAGAAAGTGTTTTTGAGGATATTTTTAAGGAGAGTGTTTGAATGACCTAGATAAGAAAACAAACCATATGCCATCTTGATGCCCGTATGATTACTGGGGGCCGACCCATGTCATGGTCTTTTCGACGCAATCTGAAATCTTTTTCATTTTGTCGCGTAAGGGTTCCGGTATTTCCTCGCCTTTCATCCCGCTGCCCAAAGAAAGCATGGTCTCGCTCAGGTATGCATTTTCGGTGCTATGATAGCCATCCAAAGTATATCTCGCTCTTGTGACCGTTTTCGCGCACAAATCGAAAACGGTAAGATACTTTATGGCATTTTTGGATGTTGCACCGTTAACGGTACTCTCCTCTTCGCAGATAACATCCTTTGGCCCTATGATGATAAGGCGGAAGGTCCCTTCCAAACCCGCCATCTTGAATGCTTCCTCGATTCTTTTTTGAAAATTCGGCGACGCCTTGCAAGACGAGGTGTCTAAAGTCTGTACCTTTAACATTTATGTCTCCTCTAAAAAATTTACGTCGCTCTCACGCCACACAGTCTATTATTAGGGGCCTGGCTTCAAGGCTTCCGCAACGGCGCTCCTGTATCTAGTCATTTTTTTTCGGTAAGGGTTGTCTTCTTCGAGATCCTTATAATTCACGGCGCTGACGGCAATGCTGACCTCAGTGTCAGTACTGCAATCTGAATAACACTCGCCTGAATGCCTTATTTCTGACGTCGTTATGCTGCCGGAGCACAAATCAAAATACCTGATGATTTGAAGGTTATTACGAACAGGAATATCCTCTCGGCAAAGAATCTCTTCAGCACTGATAAAAATAAATCCAAGATTTCCGTGTAAACTCACATCTTTCAGGGCGCCTTGGAGCTTGCGAGAAACGGTTTCGTGTCCCGCGCCAGCCGGAGAGTTTCCTAAAACTTCCACTTTCATACAAAATCTCCTTTGTAATATTCCGCCGTTTAAAAATTCAGAACGCCTCTAGTGTACAAAGCGCACAGAATGCAAACAAGGTTAATATCTTTGGGCATGGAGATGCGCCGCTAACAGGAACTTACGCCGCCCTGACTCCGCGCAAAGCTTCTTCGGCCTTGTCCGCGCCGTCGCGAATGGCCACGGCGGCATCCAAATCGACCGACACAAGCTGCGACACGCCTTTTTCGCCCATCGTCACGCCGTACAGGCGGTCCATGCGCGCCATCGTCACGCGTTGATGCGTGATGATAAGGAAGCGCGAGCCTGTTTCCTTTGAAATTCTATCGACAAGGTTGCAGAAGCGGTCGATGTTGCTTTCGTCCAGCGCGGCCTCGGCTTCGTCCAGCACGCAAATGGGCGACGGATGCGTCTGGAAAACGGCGAACAGAAGCGCGAGTGCCGTCAGCGTGCGTTCGCCGCCCGACAGCAACGTGACCGCCTGCATCTTTTTGCCGGGAGGCGCCGCGAAAATCTCAAGCCCCGCGTTCATCGGGTCTTCGTTGTCGATAAGCTCAAGGTACGCGCGGCCGCCGCTGAACAATCCTTTGAACAATTCCTGAAAATGCTCGTTGACGCTCGTAAAGGCCGTCAACAATCTCTCGCGGGCTTCCGAATTAAGCTGCGTGATGCCTTGGCGCAATTTCGCGATGGCGGCGACAAGGTCGTTTCTTTCCTTTGTGAGCGTGTCGATCTGGTTCTGCAGCGCTTCGGCCTCGGTGTCGGCGCGCAGGTTGACGGGCCCCATGTTGTCGCGTTCGCGGATATAGCGGGCCAGAGTTTGTTCCAGATCGGCGGCGACGGGCAGGGGTTCGCCTTCCTTAAAATCCGCAAGCGCGGGCAATTCGGCGGGGCCGCAATTCAGCTTTTCCGTCATGCGTTCGCGCAGCGTGTTGAAGTGCTCGACCGAAGCCTGCACCGTACCTTCGGCGCGCACGCGGTCTTCGCGCGCCTCGGTCAGCGTGTTTTCGTCGTTCTTCAGCCGTTGTTCGATGCTGCTCAGTTGCTGCTCGGTCGAAATCAGGCGGTCCGCCGCTTCTTTGCGTTTGGCCTCGGCGTCGGAAAGCTCGGTCAACAAGCCCGAACGCGAAGTTTCCAATTCGGCGGGACGCTGGCGCAATTTCTCAAGCCTCGCCTCGATATCGGTGATGCGCGACGACAAATCGCCGACTTGTTGTGTAGCGTCCGAAAGGCGTTCCTGCCACGCCGCGATTTCCGCAGTCACGGCCTGTGCGCGGGCTCTGCCGGATTCCTTCTCGCGGGACAGGCGGTCGCATTCGCTCTGGCGCAAAGCTTGCTGATTGCGCTGTTCGGAAAGCTCGACGCGTTTCCGCTCGATTTGGTCGCGTGCGGCGTCAAGATCGGGCAAAGCCTGTTGTTCCAATCCGATTTCCGTGGCGCGGGATTGCAGAAGGCCGATGTCTGTATTGACTTGCTGCAAAGCGTCTTCGAAAGCCGAGATTTTCGAAGCGATACCCGCCGCTTCTTTTTCATGTTCGGCAAACGCGGCGCGCGCGTCGCTCAACGCCGTAAAAGCGTCTTCCAAAGCCTTGCGCGCGCGGGAATCCTCGTCCTGCCGCTGGGTAAGGAAGGCGGCGGATTCCGCCAGCGTGCCTTGCGCTTTTTCCGCTTCGGATTTTGCCGCTTCGATGATGGGCTGCAACGCCTCGATGCGGTTGCGCTGCTGAAGGCGCAATGCCGTCGATGTCTTGGCTTCCGGCGTAAGCGTAAAGCCGTCCCAACGCCACGCCCATCCGTCGCGGCTCACAAGAATTTGCCCGGGTCTCAAGGAGCTGGCGACTGCTTCACCGGAGGCCGCGTTTTCGACAAGTCCGATCTGCGACAGGCAGCGGGCAAGCGCCACAGGAGCCTTGACGTATTGCGCCAACGACGTCACGCCGATGGGCAGAACGGGCGCGTTGGCCAAAGGTCCTGCATCGCGCCAATGTTTCGCGGCCGAGGGGTCGAGCGCCGCCGTCAACGCTTCGCCGACCGCGACGGCCAAGGCGTTCTCCAATCCGGGCGTCACCGAAATAAGGTCGATGACTTGCTCGTTGGCGTCGTCATGCGTCTTAAGAAGCGAAGCCAGCGCGTCGCTTTCGGCCTCAAGCTTCGTCACTTCGGCTTGCGCGTTTTGCGCGACGTCGCGCGCCTGATTTTGCAGGGCTTCGGAGTCCCGATAAAACTGCTCGGCGGTCTGGGCTTCCTGCTGGCGCTTCGCCAGTTCTTCTTCCGCCGTTTTGACGAGAGCCGAGGCTTCTTCCATGCCCGACATAGCGGCGGCTTCCGCCGTCAGGGCCGCGCGCTGCGCGGCCAAGTCGTCACGGCGCGCAATAATCTGGGTGCGGCGCGCCTCAAGCGAGATGATTTCCTTTTGCAGCGCGTTTTTATGCGCTTCGGCGTTTGCCGCTTCCTGCATCAGGCGGTTGAACGCGATGTCCAAAGCTTCGACTTCCTGCGAAATGGAAATCAGGGCTTCGGAAGCGCGCGGCATTTCTTCGTCAATGGATGTTTGCGCCTTTTCCAACTGGGCGGATTCTTCCGTCAGCTTGACGATCGCGTCTTCGCTGTCTTTGCTGCGGGCTTGTTCGCGGTCAAGGTCGCCCTTGGCCTGAAGGAGCCTTTGCTGCTGCTCCTGCGTTTCAAGCGCGACGCGCTTGAGTTCGGAATCGATCTGTTCGCGGGCAAGCGTCAACTTCTGCACGATGGCGGCCGCCACGGCTTCGGCTTGGCGCATCGCAGGCAGTTCCGAAGCGATGTCGGCGCGCGCGGCGTTGTCCTGCGTGACGACGGCAAGCAATTCGGTCACGCGGGATTCGGCGGTCTTCAGGGCCGATTTCGCCGTTGCGTCGTTTGCCTCGGCCTCGATCCAGCGCAGATGAAGCAACGCGGCTTCGGTTCTACGGATGTGATCGGCGAGATTCCTGTAACGCGAGGCTTGGCGCACCTGCGTTTTAAGTCCCCGCAACTGAACGTCATAAGCCTGCAACACGTCGTCGACGCGCGTGAGGTTTTGCTCGGCGGCCTTGAGTTTGAGCTCAGCTTCGTGCCGGCGCGCCTGAAGGCCGGAAGTTCCCGCGGCTTCTTCCAAAATCTGGCGGCGATCCGTCGGCTTGGCGCGGATCAGCGCGTCGATCTGTCCTTGTCCGACAAGGTTGGTCGAATGAGACCCCGTCGATTGGTCGGCGAACAGCAATTGCACGTCGCGGCGGCGGACGGGCTTTCCGTTGACTTTGTAGTCCGAGCCTTCGCCGCGTTCGATTTGGCGAGTGACGTGCAGTGTTTCGTCGTTGTTGAATTCCGCCGTGGCGCTGTGGTTGGAATTGTCCAACTCCAGCGTCACTTCGGCGACGTTCCGCGACGGGCGCATGGCAGTGCCGCCGAAAATAACGTCGTCCATCTCACCGCCGCGCAGATTTTTGGCCGAGTTTTCGCCCATCACCCAGCGCAACGCCTCGACGAGGTTCGATTTGCCGCAGCCGTTGGGCCCGACGATGCCCGTCATGCCCGCGCCGATGTGAAGATCGGTCGGTTCGACAAAAGACTTGAATCCCTGAAGGCGTAAACGCGTAAAATTCACAACAAAACCCCTATAAGTTTAAATGTCATTTTTTCGCCGCAAGCAAACGATCGAAAACGGCGGCGAAATCGTCTGCGCTTAAAGCCCCGTTGATAATTTCTGCGCCGTCGTTGATGACGAAAGTCGGCGTCGCTTGAACGTTATATTTCGCCGTGGCTTCCGTGCGGGCTGCGATAAGCGCGTCCTGCAATTTTGGATCGTTGGCGCATGCTTTGGCCCTGTCGATGGCCAGGCCGCCCAGCGCCGCGTATTGATAAAGCTTGGGTTCGGTCTCGTTAGCACCGAAGCCGCCCTCTTTCAAAGCCCCGAAAAGAGTTCTTACAAAAGGATGATAGGTGTCCTTCGGCATGCACCGCGCCACCACGGCAGCCTTGAGGCTAAGCCCCCCCAGAGGAAAATCGCGAAAAATAAAGCGCACCTTGCCCGTTTCAATGTACTTTTTTTCAAGAACCGGCAACGTGTTGAGATAAAAATCGGCGCAATGGGAACAGGTCATCGAAGAATAATCCTCGACCTTAATGGGCGCGTTATCCTTGCCCAGCGTCCTGTCGGACATGAAAGCGTCTTCCGCCCGCGCGCCGGATGCGACCGAAAGCGCGAAAACAGCAAGCAAAACAGCCCTGAGAACAGAAGCCATAGGATCCCCCAAAACTCGAATCACGCGAGGGACGATTATAGGGGAAGGGGAAGAATTAACTCAAGATTAACTCTCTTTTTGCTTGAAAGAGGAAAGGCGGGATTTCGCACAGGCAATATTTTCGGCGATTGCCGTTAGGTTCGAAAAGAGGGTGCAGAGAGATCATGTTTTCCCGTCTTTACCCAAGGAGGCGCTTTTTAGGTTTTTTGTCCTTTCTTTTCTTTCATACATATCAAGATGTTGTCTGTTATCCCGAAAGGCTTACAGGAACTCTTGTCCTTTCTGTCTCTTAACCATGCAGCAAGGTTTTTGTGGCAAGAATCGAAGGCTATTCTGCAAGGTCCGATGTCCCTTTAGCTGTGCTTAATCTGCGCGTGAGCGGGGGATCCCAAAAGATCCACACCTGTGAGGAGAATAAACGTGAGTCAGCTGGCCAATCTAAGAGTGCTTATCGCCGACGACCATTTTTTAATAAGGCAGTTCGTCCGTAACACTCTGAAAGAGTCGAAAATCGAAAACGTGCAAACTGCGGCGGACGGGAACGAGGCTATAGACCTCGTTCAGAAGTCGAAGCTTGCAGGGCAGCCTTTTGATATTGTTTTTCTCGATTGGAACATGCCGACGATTTCGGGGTTGGAGGTGCTCAGTTATTTCCGCGCCAAGCCCGAATATTCGGATACGGCGTTTGTCATGCTGACCGCGGAGTCGGAACAGCAAAACATCATGAAGGCCATTAAGGCTGGAGCGACGTCCTATATCGTCAAGCCCGTATCTCCTTCCGATTTAGGTAAAAAGCTTTTTGAAATTAACGAGTGGCTTAAACGCAAGCGCCAAGTTTCGAGCGGAATATTTAATTAGGTTAGGAGCCCCTATGTCTAGCGATCAAAAACGAATTTCCCTTGATGATGTTCTTGCCAAAGACATTGTGACCGCCGTCACCCGTTCGATGAGCGAGATGTTCAGTTGCGACATAAAAGCAAGCCCCGCGGAATTTGGCGAAGGCATCGTGTCCCTTGTCGGCGATATTTCGGGCATCATCGGCCTTGTCCAGGATCATCTGGACGGCACGTTAATTCTGTGCATGACGTTCGAAACGTTGCGCGACATTTTGCCGCAGGTGCTCGGAAAGTCGGTCACCGTGACGCACGAGATGGCGGTCGATGCCGTCGG
>CAZQOE010000071.1:0-1308 GCA_964594935.1 uncultured Rhodospirillaceae bacterium
TTGCAAATATATATTCAGTTCGGCGAGCGGCGGGCTTTACGCAACCGCTCGTGACCTAAAATGAGTTGCTTCAAGCGCCGGTCGGTATCACATACACTTTTCGGCGATGGCCCAGAAGCCCTCGGCGTTGAGGCTCGCGCTGCCGACCAATACGCCGTCGATTTCGTCTTCTTTCAAGAAGCTCTTGGCGTTGGCGGGCGTGACCGATCCGCCATAAAGGACGCGGACGGTTTCGCCGATTTCTCCCAGCGCCTTGCGGATCATCTTGTGAATATCGACGACGTCCTTGGCGGCGGGCGGCTGTCCCGTGCCGATGGCCCAGACAGGCTCATACGCGATGATGAGGTTCGCTATCCGGACGTTTTTCGGCAGGGATTCCCGCAACTGCTTTTCGATGATTTCGTCCGTCGACCCCGCTTGCAGCTCTTCCGCCGTCTCGCCGACGCAGACGATGGTCGTCAAGCCCGCTACTTGCGCGGCTTCGACTTTCTTGGCGATCAGTTCGCTGCTTTCGCCGTGTCCGTGGCGGCGCTCGGAATGTCCAAGAATGACGTATTTGCAGCCCAAATCGACGAACATCGCGGCGCTCAGGTCGCCGGTGTAGGCCCCGTGGGTGGCGGTGTGGCAATCCTGTCCGCCAAGCGCGACGCAGGTTCCCTGCAGGGCCTCGCTAATGGCCCATGTCAGCGTGGCAGGAGGGCACAGGACGAGGTTGAAATTCAGCGGTTTGGCGGCTTCGGCCAATTTCGCGATGTCCTGAGCCAAAACAAGCCCTGAGGTCAAACGCCCGTACATTTTCCAGTTTGCGACTACCAAACGACGTCTTTTTGACATTTTAGCCTCGCCAGAAGAGTTGCCTAGGCAGAGACCTATCTTTATCATATCCTGCGGTTCATGAAAGACTAAAATTCTCGCCTGAAAGGTAAGTTATGCTCCAATCGATACGTCAGCTGGCCCATTCCTGGGTCGTCAAAAGCCTTATGCTGTTCCTGATCGTAAGCTTCAGCATCTGGGGCATCGGCGATATATTCCGCGGCAATTCGCTGCAAAAGACGGTGGCCAAGGTCGGCAACGTCGCCCTCTCGGTCCAGCAGCTCAACACGTTGTTCGAAAGGGCGCTGATCGAAGCCAAGCAGAAATACGACCCCAACCTGACGGCGGATCGCGCGCGCCAGTTGGGCCTTCTCGATCAGGCTTTGAACAGGGAAATCACCCGCCAGCTTATCGACATGGACATCAAACGGCAGGGAATCAACGTCGGCCCCCAAGTTGTTCTGGATTTGCTGGCCACCGAACCGCAGTTTCGCA
>CAZQOE010000071.1:1318-8330 GCA_964594935.1 uncultured Rhodospirillaceae bacterium
TTTCCGCCAATTCCTTGAACAGCAGAGAATGAGCGAAGGAGTATTTATCGCCCAAGGGCAGAAAGACTTGTCGCGCCAGCTTTTGATCGACGCGTTGAACGGAAGCACGCCGACTTCCAAGACGGCCATCGATGCGCTTTACAAGGCGCGCGCGCAAAAACGCATTCTGGACGTCGTGACGATAGAAGAATCCAAGATCGGCGGCGTTCCGGCGCCGACCGACAAGGCTTTACAGGACTTTTACGACGCCCATGCCGAGATGTTCAGCGCGCCCGAGTATCGCAGCATTACGGTGGCGACGCTTTCGACGGATCTGCTCGTCAAGGAAACAACGCTTACCGACGATCAGGTTAGAAAGGAATTCGAGTCCAAGCGCGAGCAGTTCGCCACGCCCGAACGGCGCGATGTCGTTCAGGTCGTCCTTCAAAACGAAGAAAAAGCCAAGGAACTTGCCAAAAAGGCGCAAAGCGCCGGCAATCTGACGACGGCGGCTTCGGCGCTGAAGCAAACAGCCGTTCCGCTCGATAAAATGGAAAATAACAACCTGATGCCAAATTTGTCGAAAGCCGTCTTTGCCCTGCGCGAGGGCGGAATCAGCGATCCGATCAAGACGCAACTCGGCTGGCACGTCGTGCAGATTAAAAAGATATATGCCTCGGGCGTTCCGAACTTCGATAAAGTCAAGGACAAGCTGCGCGACGATATGCGCCGCGATCAATCCATCGAAGCGGCGACGCGCATCGTCAATTCGTTGGACGACCAATTGGCCGCAGGCCATTCGCTCGACGACATCGCCGACGATTTGAAACTGCGCCTTGTCAAAATTCCCGCCATCGACGCTAACGGCCTTATGCAGAACGGCAAGGCCCCCGTCGAATTGCCGAACAAGGAGCAAACGCTTAAGTATGCTTTTGCGCAGAACGCCGGAGAAACGAGCCCCGTCGAATCCGACAAATCGGGATTTTATTACGTCGTGCGCACCGACGATATCATTCCGTCCGGCGCGCGTCCTTTTGCCGAGGTTAAGGCCAAAGTGGCGGCGGCATGGAAGTCTAACGAACAAAAGCTCAAGGCGCAGGCGCTGGCCGAAAAAATCGCCAAGGCTCTGGGCTCCGGCGGCAAGGGTTCCGCTTTTGACGACCCTATCAATGGCGTGACTTCGCGCACGTCCGCGCCCTTGTCGATGCTCGGCGACACGGACAAGCAGTTGCCTCCCGCGCTCGTCGTTCAGGCGTTTAAGCTCAAAAAGGGAGAGACCACTACGGACGAGGGTCTTGGCAAGACGGTTATCGTGCGCCTTGCCGGCGTTATCGATACCGACGCGGCAAAAGCGGACGCGCGTAAAAACGGCCTTTCGGCAGAGCTGAAAAAAGCGCAAGCCGAAGAACTCGTCGACCAATATGTTCTGCATCTGCGCGACGTGTTTCCGGTCAAGATCAACGCTTCGTTGATGGATCGTCTGCGGCAAAGGGAAAATTAAGCAGCGCTTGGGCTGCAAATTGCACTTTTCTCGATTTTCGATGCTCACGTACGATAGAGTACGCTCCGCTCGAAAATCTCGAAAATCACAATTTTCGCCTCAAGCTTGCCTAATTTTCGGTGTGTTTATTCAGCGTAGCTTCGGTTTCAAGTTTATTTCCCGTTGACCAGCGCGCTGACCGGTACGATTTCAATCCCACGCTTCGGCGCTTCCGCGGCCCATGCCTCGACCACGGCCACCGTTGAGGCGTGAGGATGGCCGATAGCGACCGCGTAGCCCTTGCGCCTTGCGACGTGTTCCGCCAATTCCAATTGCTTGCGAATAGCGTCCGGCGCGGGATTGTCGTCCAAAAAGACGTCGCGGCTGATTGACGGAAGTCCTTTTTCCTTCGCGATTTGTATGGCGACGGACTGCGTGCTCGTGCGCGAGTCGAGGAAAAACAGGTTCCGATCCAAAAGATCGTCAATGACCACTTCCATGCCTTCGGCATAGGCCGTGAACTTGCTGCCCATGTGATTGTTCACGCCGTCGAATCCCGTAATCGCCGACAGGGCGTTCTCGAGGCGCTCTTCGATTTCCGAATCCGACAAATCGACCGTCAGGGCCCCTTTCCCCGGCCCTTCATTTCCCATGGGCTCCATGGGCATATGAAGCAATATTTCGTGGCCCCGTTCGCGCGCTTCTTTGGCCTGTTCGCGCGCGCGCACGGCATAGGGCAGGAAAGAAAGCGTAATCGGCGCAGGCAGAAGAATGGCTTTTTCGCCGCTCTTCATATCGGGCCCCATGTCGTCGATGACGATGGCGATTTTCACCGGAAGCCCCAAGGGCAAGGCGGGCGGTATTTCCGGCGTAACGGGAACAAGAATGCTGCCTTGCTGGGGCGGGGGAACTTGCGATACCGGTTCTTCCCCTCCCGAAGGCGGCACCGGCATGGGTTCCGAGGTCGGGGGCGTCGTCGGCTCGACGGTTTCCGGCGGCGGCTCGACCGGACGCTGGACTTTTACTGTAATCGACGGCGGAACCACATGCGTGTGGGGCGCAAAGGCCACCCAAAAACATCCTGACAAGAAAAAAAGCCAGAATATGGCTTTCAGTTTTTTCTTAAAGGAAGATTTTTTCATTTCAATCGGAGGGAAGGATAGAGATTAGGGCCGCCGGAGTAAGAATGTCGCTTTTCGCTTCTTCTGCTTCTTCCTCTTCTTCTTTCGCGGCAGTACTGGGGCCTTCGGCATTCTCGACAGCCATACTATCGTGGCTTCTTCCCGAGGGCGAGCGGGGAATAACCGCAGAAGCGGCTCCGATCGCCAAAGCTGCGAATCCCGCATTCAAAAGCATCGCTTCTCTTTCCTCTTCCTGCTTGACTTTAATCCTGTCTTCTTGGGTGACGGGAATGCCGAGGAGTTCCATCGCCCTGATATGTTCGGACCATTTTTTAGAATTCCAAAGATACATAATGAAGCTAAGTTGTTCATACGTTAACGTACGTTCGAGCATGTTTTTGATTTCCGAAGAAACGCCGTTTTGGGCGCATATTTCCTCGAATCTCGCGATGACTCTGTCTCTTTCAGAAATAGACGTAGGAAAATGTCCGGAAAGATTGTCCCTGGATTCAGGCGCGTGATGATGCACGGGATACAAAGGATCGTTCGTCGGCTCCTTTGCGTTCGCGATCGCGGCCTCGATTTTGTCCAGACGTTCCAGTTCTTCTTCGTTCATACGCGCCATTATACACGATTTTTCGGGTTTTGTCGGGGATTTTGCTCGTCTTTTCGGATGTTTTCAGGACAAACAAATACTCTTACAACCCCCTGAAAACGCGGGCGGAGTTTGGCTTCTATAAAGGATGCGATGACAAGCAGCCCGGTTTTTGCTGCAAACGGTCGTTTAGCTTTCGAGAACGTCGGCCTTAGGGGCCGGAGAACGGAAAATTTTTTCCATTATACTTGCGCCTGCTTTCCCGAGACTTGTGCCCGGGCTGACGTCGGCGTTTTTCAAATTTCCCAAAGGTGGGTTATTGCCAGCATAACCGGTTAGCGCGTTTCCCGCGGGACTACTTGCAATTTCGTTGGCGACAACCGCCGTGGCGGCAACGTTGGTTGCTTCAATATCTTCTTCGTCTTTTTCTTTTTTGTCCTTGGTTTTTTGCGTCGAGGGCGCGGCGTTATCTTCGTCTCTTTCAGCAGAATCCGTTGTGTCTTTAGAAACAACGGCGCTGGCTGTCTTCAACCCACTCCTTGTTTTGGGGGAGTCCTTGACGGCTTTCATCGCTGCTTCCGGCGTTCCGTATTCGGCAATCAGTTGACCGGCGTTGCCGACGATCCCTTCTTTTTGAAGGGCTTCATCAAGAGCGGCCTTTTTATTTACCATTACGGGGTCAAGGTCTTGGTTCAAGGCCTTTAATGCCGATATGCCGGGAGCTATCGTTTTTTCTGAAACGGAAGGGCTTGTTGCGATGACGGCAGTTCTGTCTTCGGGCGGCAGCTTGTTCATTTCTTCGATTCTTTTGGCATCCGATGCCGCTTTGTCTTGTTCTACAGTCATTTTGTCCCTGCCGAAGGCGTTGTTACAGGGCGTCATTATACAGTATTTGCGGTTAATATGGCGTTTATTCTATTACTTTCGACCTTGCTTTTCAATGGTTGGCAGGTTTCCATGCCTAGACAACCCCTGCAAAATATTGTTTAAACGCTTGATGTTGCGCAGCAGTGCTCGGTTTGAGTAAAAGTTATTAATCTCATGCAAAACGCCCTTTCCGGCGCAGCGATGCGCCTTTTTTCCCAAGAAGAACTGGGCGCTGCGGCTAACCGCAGCGTCGAAGCGTTGTTGCGCGCCCAGCGCGAGGACGGGCATCTGGTTTTCGAACTTGAAGCCGACGCGACCATTCCGGCCGAATATATTTTGCTCGACCATTTTCTGGGAACGATTAACCAGCCTTTGCACGAGCGCATGGCCGCGTATTTGCGCAAAATTCAGGAAGATCACGGCGGGTGGCCTCTTTTTCACAGGGGCGAGTTGAACGTCAGCGCGAGCGTCAAGGCTTACTTCGCCTTGAAGTGCGTCGGGGACGACATCGACGCGCCGCACATGGTTCGCGCGCGCGAAGCGATTATAAAAAACGGCGGCGCGGAAAAAAGCAACGTCTTCACGCGCATCCAGCTCGCGCTTTTCGGCGCCATTCCGTGGCGCGGCGTTCCCGTTATGCCCGTCGAAATCATGCTGCTGCCAAAATGGTTTCCTTTTCACCTCAGCAAGGTTTCGTATTGGTCGCGCACGGTCATCGTGCCTTTGCTGGTGCTGATGGCCAAAAAACCCCAAGCCAAAAATCCGAAGAATATTCACGTCAACGAGCTTTTCGTCACGCCGCCCGAAAAAGTGAAAAAATGGGCGGGCAGCGGCTCGCACTCGCCTTTGGCTCCGATGTTCGGCCTTCTCGATAACATCCTGCGGTTTTTCGAGCCCTTTATGCCGCCGCGCTCGCGCCAGAAGGCGATCGATAAAGCCGTCGCGTGGGTCACAGAACGCCTGAACGGCGAAGACGGCCTTGGGGCGATTTATCCCGCCATGGCGAACGCCGTCATGATGTACGATTGCCTCGGCTATACCCGCAACCATCCGGATTACGCGATTGCCCGCAAATCGATCGACAAGCTTGTCGTCGATACGCCCGAAAAATCGTACTGCCAGCCCTGCCTTTCGCCGGTATGGGATACGGCTTTGTCCGTTCATGCGCTGATCGAAGGCGGAGCGCCCCGCGACAAAATCGAAAAAGCCTGTGATTGGTTGAAGGACCGTCAAATCCTCGACGTCGTCGGCGATTGGGCGACTTGGCGTCCGAACGTTCGCCCGGGAGGATGGGCTTTCCAATACAACAACGCCTATTATCCCGATCTTGACGACACGGCTGTCGTCGTCATGGCGCTCGACCGCTTCGATCGCGTCAAGTACCGCGAGGCCATCGAGCGCGGCGTCGAGTGGGTTTTGGGCCTGCAATCCAAAAACGGCGGGTGGGGCGCGTTCGACGCAGACAACAGTTATTACTATTTGAATCATATTCCGTTCGCCGACCACGGCGCTTTGCTCGATCCGCCGAGCGCCGACGTGACGGCCAGATGTCTTGGCATGTTGGCCCAACTTGGGCACAAGAAGGACCATCCGCAGGTCGCAGCCGCCATCGACTATCTTCGCCGCGAGCAGGAGGCCGAAGGCTGTTGGTTCGGGCGCTGGGGCACCAATTACGTCTACGGCACATGGTCGGTTTTATGCGCGCTCAACGCCGTCGGAGTCGATCCTCAAGACCCCATGATCCGCTGCGCCGCGCATTGGCTTATGACCAAGCAGCGCGAAGACGGCGGCTGGGGGGAAGACGGCGTCAGTTATTTTAAAGGCCAGCCGAAAGGCGTTTGCGCCGTCAGCACGCCCGCGCAAACGGCGTGGGCGCTCCTCGCGCTTATGGCATCCGGAGGAATCGATAGCGAAGCCGTCACGCGCGGCGTACAGTGGCTTGTGAAAAACCAGAAAGCCGACGGCACGTGGGACGAAGATTATTATACGGCCGTAGGTTTCCCCCGCGTTTTCTATCTGAGGTATCACGGCTACAAGGCCTTTTTCCCCGAATGGGCTTTGACGCGCTATAAAAATTTGCAGTCGGGCAACGCGGCGGCCCCGCTTTACGGAATGTAGGACAATGCTAGGGATTCTTTGCGGACTTGGGTCGGAAAAAAAGATTGCCGGAAAAATTCACGGCGCCATCGTGGCTTGCTCCGCCGCCCGGCCGCAACAGGCGCGGGAGTTGGCGCGCGAACTTGTCGCCATGGGAGCGACGCGGCTTATGAGCTTCGGGATCGGGGGATCTTTGGATTCGTCGGTCAATCTGGGCGACGTTTTTATCGGCACGCGCGTGGTTTCGGCCAAAGGAAAATGGCCGTGCGACGAGGCGTGGGGCCATGAACTAGCGAGCAAAATTCCTCAAGCCAAGCGCGGGGGCGTTTACGGTTCCGAGGTTCTTGTTCCCACCGTCGCGGCTAAGGATGAGCTCTACCAGAATACCGGCTGCGCCATCGTCGATATGGAAAGCCAATGCGTGGCCGAAGTCGCGGCGGAAGCGGATTTGCCTTTCATGGTCGTTCGGGCCGTCTGCGACGATTCCGTCATGAACGTGCCGCCTTTCGTGATGGCCGCTATCAAGCCTGACGGAAGCATCAGCGTTTTTTCGGCGTTCGCCCATCTGGCACTGCATCCCTTGCAGACGTCCGATCTTTTCAAGGTCATCGGCGGAACGGGGCGGGCGCTGAAAGCGCTAAGAAAAATAAGGGACTCTCTGGCGTAGTTTTTGGAAGAAAGACGCAGGCCTCCGCGCGTTTTCAAGCCGCTTTCCGATTTCGGTATTGACGCCAAAAACCAGATGTTCCTTTCCGCCGAAGAAGACCACTTTGGTCAGGTCGCCGTTTTTGGAAGGGGCGGCATCGCAAAAATTGACCGATTCCGAATTGATCCAGACGTCCCCGCCCGCCGAATTTTCTTGGGGCGGGGCCT
>CAZQOE010000072.1:0-2918 GCA_964594935.1 uncultured Rhodospirillaceae bacterium
CAAAAGGCGGGCGGTGGAGACGTTCTTCCCTTCGATATGGCCGCGGCTGTTCCCTTTACGTCATTGAAGCCCGAACAACGCGCCAAAGTCATCGGCCCCGACGCCGAAGCCGCAGGAACGCTGACGGAACCCCGCGCGTTTAATCTGATGTTTCATTCGTATGTCGGCGTTTTCCAGAACGAAGATTCGAAAGTGTATCTTCGCCCCGAAACGGCGCAGGGTATTTTTCTGCAATACAAAAACATTCTCGACACCTCGCGCGTGCGCCCGCCGTTCGGCGTTGCGCAAGTCGGCAAGTCGTTCCGCAACGAAGTGACGCCGCGCAATTTCATCTTCCGCACGCGCGAATTCGAGCAGATGGAAATGGAATTCTTCGTGCCGCCCGAAGACGGCATGAAGTGGTACGAATTCTGGGTCGCGCAACGCCTGAAATGGTGGGAAGAACAAGGCGTCAGCAAGGCAAACTTGTTCCGCCATGAAATCGCGGATGCCGACCGTTCGTTCTATTCCGCCGCCACATCGGACATCGAATACAAATATCCCTTCACCGCCCCCGGGTTCGGCGAGCTTGAAGGCGTAGCCTACCGCACCGATTACGATCTGACGCAGCATCAGAAGTTCAGCAAAACCAATCTGGAATACGTCGATCAGGAAGCGAAGCGCCGGTATATTCCCCATGTCGTGGAACCTGCCAGCGGCCTGACGCGCGGCGTTTTGGTCCTTCTTTGCGAGGCTTATCAATATGATGAAAGCCGCGCCTCGCCCGAATGGCTGAAGCTGAAACCAAGCCTCGCGCCCATCAAAGCGGGCGTGTTCCCCTTGGTCAACAAGGACGGCATGCCCGAAGTCGCCGAGAAGCTTTATCTCGAACTAAGGCAATCTTTCACCTGCCAGTATGACGCCAAACAAAGCATCGGCAAGCGTTACGCCCGCATGGACGAAGCGGGCACGCCCTTCTGTATCACCATCGACGGCGATACGCTGAAAGACCAGAACGTCACCGTACGCAACCGCGATACCGCCCAGCAGGAACGCATCGCGCTTTCTCAAGTTAAATCTTACCTGACAACAAAGCTCGCTTAAGGAGAAAAATATTATGGCCGCAAAAAAAACAGCTGCGAAAAAATCATCTTCGAATAAATGGGTTTACAGCTTTGGCGGAGGCAAGGCCGAGGGCCGCGCCGACATGCGCAATCTTTTGGGCGGCAAAGGCGCAGGCCTTGCGGAAATGTGCAATCTGGGGCTTCCGGTTCCTCCCGGATTCACCGCGACCACGGAAGTCTGCACGCATTATTACGCGAACAAGAAATCCTATCCGAAAGAACTCAAGGCGCAGGTCGACAAGGCCATGGAGATTATCGAGAAGCACACGGGATCGAAATTTGGCGATCCCAAGAACCCCCTGCTCGTTTCCGTGCGTTCGGGCGCCCGCGCCTCGATGCCGGGCATGATGGACACGGTCTTGAACCTCGGCCTAAACAAGGAAACGGTCGAAGGGCTTGTCAAGCAAAGCGGCAATCCGCGTTTTGCCTACGACAGCTATCGCCGCTTTATCCAGATGTACAGCAACGTCGTTTTGGGCCTTGAGCACCATGTGTTTGAAGAAATTATCGAAGACATCAAGCGCGCCAAGAACGTCATGCTCGATACGGAACTGACGGCTGACGATTGGCAGGAAGCAATCGGTTTGTATCTTGAAGCCGTCCAAAAGCATATGGGCAAGCCCTTCCCGCAAGATGTGCAGGAACAACTGTGGGGCGCCATGGGCGCCGTTTTCGGCTCGTGGATGAACCAGCGCGCGATGACTTATCGCAAACTGAATGAAATCCCCCATGATTGGGGCACCGCCGTCAACGTTCAGGCGATGGTCTTCGGCAATCGCGGCGACGATTGCTGCACAGGCGTCGCGTTTACGCGCAACCCCTCGACCGGCGAAAACGCGTTCTACGGCGAATATCTTGTCAACGCGCAAGGCGAAGACGTCGTGGCCGGAATCCGCACGCCGCAAAATCTGACCGTCAAGGGCAAGCGGGAACAAGGCTCGAAGCTTCCCGCGATGGAAGAAGTGATGCCGAAAGTCTTCAAGCAATTGAACGATGTTCGTCTGAAACTCGAAAAGCACTACCGCGACATGCAGGACATCGAATTCACCGTCCAGCAGGGCAAACTTTACATGCTCCAGACCCGCACGGGCAAGCGTACCGCGGCCGCCGCCTTGAAGGTCGCCGTCGATATGGTCAAGGAAAAGCTCATCAACGAAAAAGAAGCCATCAAGCGCATCGATCCGAAGTCGCTTGACCAGTTGTTGCACCCGACGCTCGACCCGAAGGCGAAAAAGCAAGTTATTGCCAAGGGCCTGCCCGCCTCTCCGGGCGCGGCTTCGGGCAAAGTCGTGTTCAGCGCCGACGAAGCGGAAGACATGACCAACGAAGGCCAGAAAGTCATTCTGTGCCGCGTTGAAACGAGCCCCGAAGACATCCACGGCATGCACGCCGCCAAGGGCATCGTGACAAGCCGCGGCGGTATGACGAGCCACGCGGCTGTTGTCGCGCGCGGCATGGGACGCGCGTGCGTCGCGGGCGCGGGCGAACTGCACATGGATTACGCCAAAAAGACGATGACCGTGAAGGGCACGACGATCAAGGCGGGCGACGTCATCACGATCGACGGCGGAACCGGCGAAATTATGCTAGGCGAGATTCCGACGGTTCAACCGGAATTGTCGGGAGATTTCGGCACCCTTATGGGCTGGGCCGACAAAATCCGCCGCCTGAAGGTTCGCGCCAACGCCGAAACGCCTCTTGACGCCCGCACGGCGCGCAAGTTCGGCGCCCAAGGCATCGGCCTGTGCCGGACAGAGCATATGTTCTTCGACACCGACCGCATTACGGCTATGCGCGAAATGATTGTCGCAGACG
>CAZQOE010000072.1:2928-8316 GCA_964594935.1 uncultured Rhodospirillaceae bacterium
CCGGTCGTCGCACCGCTTTGGCCAAGCTGCTTCCCATGCAGAAGCAGGACTTTGTCGATTTGTTTACGATTATGGAAGGCCTGCCGGTCACCATCCGCCTGCTCGACCCACCCCTGCATGAATTCCTGCCGCATGAAGAAGCCGAAATTCAGGCTGTTGCTGCCGGCGCAGGCATTACGGTCGAAAAGGTCAAGCGGCGTACGCATATGCTGCATGAAGCCAACCCGATGTTGGGGCATCGCGGCTGCCGTTTGGGCATTTCGTACCCCGAGATTTATGAGATGCAAGCGCGCGCGATATTCCTCGCCACGGTCGAAATGGCCAAAAAGGGCAAGGACATTACGCCGGAAGTCATGATTCCTCTCGTCGCAACGAAAAAGGAATTGGACATCCTGAAAGCCATGATTGACCGCGTCGCGGCAGAAATTGCCAAGGAATCTGGCGTGAAGCTGAAATACCTTGTCGGCACAATGATCGAGCTGCCCCGCGCTGCCTTACGCGCTGGAGATCTGGCCGAAAGCGCCGAGTTCTTCAGCTTCGGCACGAACGACTTGACGCAGACGACGTTCGGCTTAAGCCGTGACGATGCCGCGACTTTCCTACCCGATTATTACAAGGCGAACGTTTTCGAACACGATCCGTTTGCCTCGCTTGATCAGGAAGGCGTCGGCGAATTGATCGGCATCGCCGCCGAACGCGGCCGCAAGACCAGAAAAGACATCAAGCTTGGCATTTGCGGCGAACATGGCGGCGATCCTGCTTCGGTCAAGTTTTGCCACCGCGTAGGCTTGAGCTACGTTTCATGCTCACCCTATCGCGTGCCGATTGCCCGCCTTGCGGCGGCTCAGGCTGCGATCGAGTCCGATAAGGATGTCGCGGCGCGGAAGAACGACAAGTAAGTTACTTCGCCTGTTCCTGCGGCGGTGGCGGCGCGTACTGCTTTTTGTAATAGTTGTACGCATCTTGGTAGAACTGTCCCATGTTTGGATCTGGGTTCCACCCGTTGCGAGCGTCCGACTCGGCCTTCTGTTCCTGCTCGGCCTTAGATTTTTCGTTTTCCATCTGAGCCTCCATTGTCATGGGTAGACACAGAGTTTATATATCCCCAACAATGACCACTTGACGTTTATCAAAAAAATTAAATAACCGTTTCGGTCGAAAAAATCCGGCTATGTTCTTTAAGGGCATACCTGTCAGTCATGCCCGCGATGTAATCGGCTATAACACGCGCTTTGCAGCCATCATCGGCGCATGCTTTAACAGCTTGATTCCATGACGGCGGTAAAATGTTCGGTTTCTTGGTGTACGCATTGAACAGATCCCGAACAACGTTTCTCGCCTTGGCACAAACCTCGTTGACGTTTTCATGGCGATACATGCGCGCATGAAGAAACTTATGTAAGATATTGATATTCTTATGCATTTCTTCGCTAAACATGACCGTCGCTTGCCGCGAATGGCGGATGTCTTCGGCGCCTTTAGGTTTAAGCGTGGCGAGATTATTGCGGGTCGTCAGAAGAACATCGTCCACCATAAGGCCGATGACTTCGCGAACGGCTTCATACATCAATCGCGTCCGTTCGGCATCGGGATAAAGCTTTTCCATTTTCCGCACAGAGGGTCCGAACAAAGGGAGCTCCGTCAACTCTTCCAGTTTAAACAAGCCCGCGTGATGACCATCGTCGGCATCGTGCGTATTATAAGCAATATCGTCGGAAAGCGCCGCGACTTGTGCCTCGGCTCCGGCAAAACTGGTCAGTTCCAGATCCCATATTTTATTAAATGCGCGGATGGTAGGCAATGAAGCATCGGGATGAATGGGCCCATTATGTTTGACGATTCCTTCGAGCGTTTCCCAAGACAGATTAAGGCCGTCAAAACGCGCGTAGCGGTTTTCGAGCGTCGTCAGAATGCGGAACGTCTGTTCGTTATGGTTAAATCCGCCATAGGGTCTCATTGCGACATCAAGCCCCTCCTCGCCCGCATGGCCGAAACATGTGTGACCGAGGTCGTGCGCCAAGGCTATGGTTTCTGTCAGATCTTCGTCCAAACCCAGGGCGCGGCTGATGGACCGAGCAATTTGTGAGACTTCAAGCGAATGCGTCAGGCGGGTGCGGTAATAGTCGCCTTCGCTTTCGATAAATACTTGCGTCTTATTGCGCATTTTACGAAACGCACCCGAATGGATGATGCGGTCGCGATCGCGCTGAAACGGGGTGCGCGTCGAGCTTGAAGGTTCGGGAATAAGCCTGCCGCGCGAGGCGGACGCCTTGGTCGCATAGGGCGCAAGGCCGCTTTCATGATTGCCGTTTGTCATGCGCTTACTTTAGCATTCCGGCGCAAAAAGGAAACCCCGCCTGTTATCCCAAAAACAAGCCGGATGGATCCGCTTTCCATGTATCAATCATATCTGTCGCTTCTCTGAAGATTTTTTTGTCTCCCTTGTCAGCGGAAGAAAATCCAATATAGGTCGGCATAACTAAAGCGTTGCGTTTTTCAAAAGCCATAAGTCTATATTTTTGCCCCCCGGCTATCGTCAAAGCGCCGACCGCGAACGCGGCTAACAACGCGATATCGGGAAAAACGACCAAAAGCGGAAACGACACCATGGCGACGGCTTTTCCGGTGTTTTCGAACACGCCGCCAAACCGCATTTTTCTTTTAAAACTATCTTCCGCCGACCGAACAAATATATAGGAGATAACTTTTTGCGCGCTTTTTTCGAGCGCCGCCTCGTCGATTTTTCGATTCTGGAGCTTCAGCGCAGCAACCACATCTTCAGCGTTATTTTGAAATAATTCGTGCAGATTATATTTTTTGTCGGCGTTTTCCATCGGCACACTCTTGGCGTCTTCCGGATTAAAAAGAATTCATCAAGATTAACCGCTATGGATTTGGACGAGGACTTTGCAGAGCTAAGACCATCTGGTTTATTTTCTTTTCAGCCCTTCTGTATACACCCTTGTTCTGCCAAGCATTTGGATCGAGTTTATAAAGGTTTTTAGGATCATTCTGCGGCTTTGAAAATTCGGTCGCTTTTCCGAGAGAATGTTTGCTAATAGCCGTACTCAAAACAAGGGCCACAATTCCCGAAGCAGCTACTACAGGAATATGGGCGTTAAAACTTGCGGACACGCCGCAGGCAATGCCGACCACTATGCTGAGAACGCTTAAACACGCGTAGTTAATCGAAACCTCGGTCGCAGCCGCGCTCCACGCCGCATGAATTAATCGTTCTGCCGTTTCTTCCGCTTCCGGAACTGAAGCGATCGTTCGGACGACTTCGGGCATCTTTTCGTGTAGCAACCCGTCCAAATTGAATTTTTTGCGTTCGCTCTTTGAAATTCCGATCATTTGGACTCCTCAAAAAATTTATGTGCTCGAAAATCCCTTGTTGTAAATCTACCATAAATGAAACGTCTTGGAAAATTTCACGTTCTTAACCAAAAAACCCCTTCTTGGCTTTGCCAAAAAGGGGTTTTTGATTAGAGAAAAACGACGCTTTACGCGACGACTTTCTGTTCAGCTTGCTCAGCCTGTTCAGCTGCAGCCAATGCCGCTTGGGCTTTGTCGGCGTCGATCTTGTCGGCTTCCAGATCGCGCGAGGCGGCGATTTGGCGCAGACGACTGACGATAGAGCCCGTTCCCGCCGGTATCAAACGTCCGACGATCACGTTTTCCTTGAGGCCTTCGAGCGTGTCGACCTTGCCGGAAACGGCCGCTTCGGTAAGGACGCGGGTTGTTTCCTGGAACGACGCGGCAGAGATGAACGACCGTGTCTGCAACGAGGCCTTGGTGATGCCTTGCAGCACCGCCTTGCCTTGCGCGGGACGCAAGGATTCCAACGCGGCCTTTTCGTTGACGGCGATAAATTCTCCGCGATCGAGCAGTTCGCCGATAAGCAGCGTCGTATCGCCGCTGTCGACGATTTCAACCTTCTGCAGCATCTGGCGAACAATCACTTCGATGTGCTTGTCGTTAATCTTCACGCCCTGCAACCGATAGACTTCCTGAATTTCGTTGATGATGTAGTCGGCCAAAGCCTCTACGCCAAGAACGGCCAGAATGTCATGCGGCACGGGATTGCCGTAGATCAGCAAATCGCCCCTTTGAACCATGTCGCCTTCCTGAACGGCGATATGCTTGCCCTTCGGGATAAGGTATTCGCGCGGTTCGATGGTGTCGTTCATCGGGCGAACAATGATGCGGCGCTTGGTCTTGTAGTCCTTGCCGTATTCGATGCGACCGTCGATGTCCGAAATAATCGCGAAGTCCTTGGGACGGCGCGCTTCGAACAGTTCGGCAACGCGCGGCAGACCGCCGGTAATGTCGCGGGTCTTTGTGCTTTCGCGCGGGACGCGGGCCAGAATGTCGCCCGCCTTGACCGGTGTGTCGTTCTCGATGTTGAGAATGGCGTCCACAGGCAAGAAGTAACGCGCTTCCATGCCGTTCGACAGCTTGATGATCTCGCCCTTCTTGTCATGCAGGACGATTCTGGGACGCAATTCGGCGCCGCGGGCCTGTTGACGGAAGTCGATGACCTTCTTGGACGAAATGCCCGTCGCTTCGTCAATGACTTCGCTGACCGACAAACCTTCCACGAGGTCGGCATAGTGCGCCGTTCCTTCGCGATCAGTGATGATCGGCATCGTGTAGGGATCCCAATCGGCAAGCTTCTGCCCCTTCTTGACCGTATCGCCTTCGTTCGCGAGCAATTTTGCGCCGTAAGGAACGCGGTGGCGCGCTTTTTCGCGGCCATCGGCGTCGATAAGAACGATTTCGCAGTTGCGGTTCATCACCACAGGACGCCCTTCGCTGTTCAGCGTGACGTTCTTGTTCTTGATCTGCATCTTGGCGTCGAACGAAGCTTCGACCGAGTTCTGTTCAGCGCCGCGTTGAGCCGCGCCGCCGATGTGGAACGTACGCATGGTCAGCTGCGTTCCGGGTTCGCCGATCGACTGGGCGGCGATAACGCCGACCGCTTCGCCGATGTTGACCGGAGTTCCGCGAGCCAAATCGCGCCCATAGCACTTGGCGCAAACGCCCATTTCCGTCTCGCACGTCAAAGCCGAGCGTATGGAAACCGTGTCGATGCCGGCCTTGTCGATAAGATCGACTTGGACTTCTTCGATCAGGTCGCCCGCCTTGACGATGACTTGCTTCGTCTTGGGATGAATGACATCGACCAACGCCGAACGTCCGAGGATGCGTTCCGCCAAAGGCGCAATGACTTCGCCGCCTTCGATGACCGCCTTGACGTTGAGGCCCTTCTTGGTGCCGCAATCAATCTGGGTGATGATGGCGTCTTGAGCCACGTCCACCAGACGGCGGGTCAGGTAACCCGAGTCGGCCGTGCGCAGGGCGGTGTCGGCCAGGCCCTTGCGGGCG
>CAZQOE010000073.1:0-8296 GCA_964594935.1 uncultured Rhodospirillaceae bacterium
GTTGGTTGTAGTAACTGGGACTCTGCCGCGATCATGATCTATACCAACTTCCGCGCCAACGATCACGTGACCATCACCGGTAACACCGTCAATTCTCCGCCGATATACGGGATCTGGATCTACGGCAAAGACACTTCCTATGTGACAATTACGGGCAACACCGTCAAGAACGCCGGAGTAAAGCCGATCGTCGTCGATCCGACGATACCGATGAACATGGTAACACAGTCCAACAACACTATTTAAAAAGGCTAATGGACGTTTTCCATATAAACGCGGCGCGTAGCCTGCGCCATCTGCTCGATTCCAAGAAACTTGGACGAGGCAAGAGCTGCCTGCGACATTCTGTGCTTTTCTTCCGGCGACAGTCCGGAAAGGCGAAGCAAGCCGTCCGCAAGCGACTGCCCATCGAACGAGAATACGACAAACCCGTTCTCGCCGTTTTTAATGACATCTTCGGCGATTCCGACGGGCGTTGTAACAACCGCGACACCGGCGGCCAACGCCTCTGTCAGAACAAGTCCGAAACTTTCGTAATCGCTGGAGCATAAAAGGCAATCAAACCCGGGCAAAAAGTCGCGCCCGTCGACGCCGCCCAAAAAGCGGGATCGGGAAGAAACGCCCCTCTGCTCCGCTAGGGCCTCCGCCTGCGGCCTTAATTCGCCTTCCCCGATGACAACGAGCCGAAGATCGTCCTTTTTCGACGCCGCCATGGCAAAAGCGTCAACAGCGCGGGGCGGATTTTTCTGCGCCACAAGCCTGCCGATAAAACCGACGACGAAATCCTTCTCAAGAACGTTCAATTTCTTGCGCGCATCGGCGCGCGTCGCGGGATAATCCAGCGTCACGCCGTTATGAACGACAAAAAGTTTACGGGCAGAAATCCTGAGCGTTTTCCTCGCATGGCGCCGTTCCTGCTCCGAGGTGCAGATAATGGCCGAACAAAAATAGCTCAAAAAATGCTCAATCCAAGCGTAAAAACGCGAAGCATCCGGCGCCATCGTGACAAAGGCGTGAGGCGTATAAATTTGCCGCGAACCGAAAATAAGAACGCCGGCCAGACGCGCCAAAGCGCCCGCCTTCGAGCTATGGCTATGGATAACGTCAAAAGGCCCCACTTTTCTTAAAAGAAGCCACAATCGCCACAAGGCTGCGACATCGTGCAACCCGACCTTCCGTTCCATCGGCGTGGAAAAAATGCGGATCTTCCCCTTTAATTTTGTCAACGCATTTACAAAACGTTCTTCGGCGCGCGTGGACGAATAAATAACGGTTATATCGTCTCCTGCTTCCGCGCCCGCGCGCACAAGATCAAGCACAACTTGCCCGCTGCCTCCACCTGAGGTTTCTAACACATGACATACGGAAAGGGATTTATTCATATTCTGGCAAGACTGAATTTAATAAAAGCAGCTCTTTTCTTCTCGCAAGGATTTCACGGCGCGGATAATGCGCATAGGAACCGATTCACGCAAGGCAATATACCGCGGCGCGACCGCGGCGGTAAATTGGTTGGCAAAGCGGGCGCACCCTTCCAAACTGACCCCGTCGAAATCGAAAATCAAACCGCGCTGGGTCGCCTCAAGTATGGCTTCCCAAACTAACAGCCCCGTTGCGCCAAAGTGCGCGTCCAGATTTCGGCTGCTCAACAGAAAATAACTCGACGTTCGGTCCCACGCGCAAAAAATGGCCGCGTCCAGAACTCCTTTGTCGTCTCTGGCCTCGTATATGCGCCCGCATTTCCGGTTCATAGACTCGCCAATAAGTCGTGCGCATACAATGGTGTTCTTGTTGTTGATCTGCCCGCGATTTTCAAAGCTTTTGCGGTAGAAATCCATAAAAGCAGACGGATCGTCGCCGGTAGTGACAAAAAACCTTTGGCGCGACGTGCGGATAAAATTACGGGCCTTGTCCCGCAGGTTGTTCCAAATCACATCCTGCGGCTGAGGATAAATCTCATGCGTGAATTGAACCGACGCCCGAAATCCGGCCGCCTGAAAAGCGATAACGTCGGTCACGTCGCGATGGCATTTAATGTAATGCGCGGCGGTCCTCGGCAATTTGCGGATCAATTCCGACGTGACATCTATCCGGTGCAAAAACCGCGAATTCGGCTTGCCCGAGCTTTCAACGACCGCAGGCCCCATAAAATGGGTCAACGGCGGCATATCGACGATGGACAATCCCATTTTTTTGAAAAGAAAGTAAGGCAAACGCCCGATGGTTTTCCCGTCCTGCGCGACCTCGGCCACGCCATACCGGCCCTCGGTGGCAATGTCCAACCACCAAGGCTCATGAAAAATCGTAGGCGTCAAAGGATCGACGCTCGCCAGAATTGGGGTAAAAACCTCCACGGTATCGTCCACTTTTTCGCGTTTGCTGCAAAAAGGATACATGGCAACAATTCCAAATTACTTAAAAAACACAAAACCCGCGTTAAATATTCGGCCCAACATAAAAAAAATGCTGAAGCAACCGGTTAGGAAGCGAACATCCTAACCCGTTATTATGAAAGTAAATAAGCTATTGTACGCGATACGGCGTCCCAGTATGTTGAGGCTTCTTTGATAATATTTAAGAAATTTAGATTACATACTGTATTGCTTGGATAATTTCGATCAACCCCTATCGCAAGCTAAGCTTGCACCACAAACATGACCATGACCGCAACGCCCGCCCCCTCTTTGTCTTTTCGCAGTCTTTTGGCGTTTTTCTTTAAAAACCACCGAAAAATTTTGCTGGTTTTCTGCGTTCCCTTTGCGCTGGCGCTTGTCCTGTCGCTCATGATAACGCCGCGCTATAAAGCCCTCAGCATTTTGACTGTCCGGTTGGGCTCCGAATTCGTCTATCAGCCCGAAATGAGCGCCGGCCAACAAGCCGGCGGGCAACAGACGATTCCGTTCGACCGCGACCAGATATTCAAGGCTGAAGTCGCCATATTGGGAAGCGCCGATTTGCACGAACAGGTCATTAAGGAAATTGGCGTCGATACTTTATTCCCGGGATTGATGGATTCTGACGACTCCGAAGAAGACAAGCGTGAAGCTCTGGCCCGTGCCGTGTCGGCGTTTGACAGAAAATTTTCCGTGAACCTTGAAAAAGAATCCTCGGTTATCACGATTTCGTACGAACACAAAAGCGCATCCATGGCCGCTCAGGTTTTAGATGTGTTGCTGAAGAATTATATGGAAAAGAGGAAGAACCTTTATCAGGAATCCCGCGTCGATCTGGCCACAACGCAAGCCGAAGACGCGCACAAACGCGCCATAGCCGCAGGAGAAGCCCTTGAATCGTTCAAGCGCGTCAACAACATCATTTCCTTTGACAGCGAACGTCAGGCTCTCCTCCAGCAAAAAACGGAATTGGAAAAGCAAAGCGCCAGCATCAAGAGTGTCAACCTCGAAAGCAAGCTTGCGGATGTCAGGTGGAAACTCGCCAACCTTAACAAGAAGGAAGCCGAATTTAATTCCCTTACGCATGATAGTACGGTGGCTCAGGACGAATACACCGTGTTCGCCCGCCGCCTCAGCGAAGCCCGCGCGTACGAGGATCTGGAACGTGAACGTTTAGGCAGCGTGCGCGTCATTCAGCCGCCATCGGCTCCCGCCGAACCCAAAAGCCTTCGGGCTGTCGTTATAGCGATTGGCTTTGTTTTCTCGGTATTGATGGCCGCCGTGGCGCTGATTGCGCTTGATATGTTCAGTTCGACCTTCATCACGCCCGAGCAATTGGAAAAAGCCATCGGCCTTCCAGTCTTGGCGACGATATCGCGGAAATAACGGGGTTCAAACCCTACAGGTTCTTATAAATATTTTCCGGAATGTGGAAGTCGCGTTTGTTCATGACGACACCCGCGATTTTCGCGCCTGCGGTCGCCAACGTATCGCGAAGATTTTCCACAACCTGCTTGCGGGTGCTTTCGGCGGCAACGACCAAAACCGTAGTGTCCGAAATCTGCGCAAAACCGACGCCGTCCGAGGCCGTCTGCAAAGCCGGAGCGTCAAAAACGATCACGTCGAACTTGCTTTGCAAACCCTTCCAGAACCCGCCGTCCTGAGCGATTTTGCCGGCTTGGCGGCGACCTTCGGGGCTTGCCGTCCACGGGCCGCCGAAAACGCCATCGTCCACCTGCTTCAGGGCCGATTGGATATCCTGCCCCGAAGTAACAGCTTCAACGATGCCGGTTCTGGCTTGTCCGTTGTTTGTGACCAGCAAAACGCGCCTGCCATGCTCGCGATGAAGCGCCAAAGCGAAGGCAAGCGCAGCCGTCGTCGTTCCTTCGCCGGGCGAGGCCGCGATAAAAGTCACCCTTGCGCCGTTCTCGAAAGAAACCATGGCGTTGAGCTTATGGAGCAGCGGGCTGATTTCGGCATTAATGTCGAAGTTCGGCTTGGCAAAGGACGTAGGCATGAAAATCCCCTTATTCAAACGGATATGGGACAGTTTAGCCTGATACAGGTCTTTCACAAGCCCGAAGAATCTTGAAGAAACGTCGCGGGCGTTAAGCAGAAATTTGTTATTCAAAGCTGCCTCCACTTTCTTTTTCCCAAAGGGCGATGACATCGGAAAGCCTGTTGGTTTTTGCGGCCCCCTGTTCGACAAGCCACTGGGGATAAATATCGGTCGAACGAACCAGCTTGTTCACCCTGTCCGGATGAATGCCCAGCCCCAGCAACGAAAACGGCCGAAGCGCCAATGCTACAAGCTTGACGACAAAATAGGGGATCGTGAACTCGCGGGCGGACTTAAAAGGCCCTGCCCTGAAAGCCGTAACGATCTGCTTGATGGTAAACCTGTCGGGATAGCATCCGTTGAAAAGAACGTAGCGCTTTTCGAGGCCTCGGGCATAGGCAATGGCGTCCAGCAAATCCTGAACATAAAAACACGCCTTGATCGTATCCTCGCGCCCGGGATAAATGAAAAAGCCTTTTTTGAGAAGTTTGGCCATACGGGTGAAATTCCCGCCCTCGTGCGGCCCAAAAATGACGGCAGGGCGAACGATGACAAGGCGGCGCAAAAGATTTTCCTCGAACCACGCGCGATGAATTTTTTCGGCAAGATGTTTCGACCAGCCATAGGCGGATTCAGGCGCAGGCGTCGAGGCTTCGGTCTTTTTCTCCTCGCTGGGCCCATAGACGGAAATGGAGCTGGTAAAAACAATGTCGTTGATGTTATTCCGGCGCGCAAACGCCGTTATCTCGGTAGCCCCTGCAATATTGGTTTCATAGTACTCGTGTGTCGGGTGCCCGGGGGTCGTGTGAACAGCCGCAAGATTGTAAATCGCACGAACAGGTCCATCGATTTTAAAATTGGACAGATCGCGAACATCGCCGATTTGATAATCAACGCCATCGACCGGAAACGGAGGCTTCCTGATATCGACGGAAACAAGGCGGTCTGCCGCGTTCCTGCGCTTCAGGTCTTTCAGCAAATGATGCCCGATAAAACCCGCGCCGCCAAAAACGATAATGATGCTTGAATCCGCGCTCATTGCAGCCCTTCACGACTATTGATCCCGCTGTTCTATACCGGACAGAAGGATAATAATTAATTAAGCCCGGAATAAGCGCCAACGAAACGCACCAGAGGCGATAGAAAAACAATCCAAAACGAAGAAAGCCGATTAGAGATTACATGCAAAAGTCTTACAAACGGCAACCTGCACCCCGTTTATAGGTTCCATATAACCTGACTGGCAAGTTCCGCCTGCCGGAAGAACCTGCCTAATGCATGTGCTTGGACAGTTAGGTAAAGAGAATCCCCACGGACAATAATGACCAGCGTTTGGATCTACTGTCCCTGGAATTACCGGTGGTGTTGTACCAGCAGGGGCTGTACCAGCAGTAAACGCCTTCCAAATCAAAGTGGTGCTTGTATCTTCCTCAAGGCAAGCGATGATATTCTTTTTATTCCCATCCATCTTGGTCTCGCCAAGCGAACTGCACGGTAGCCCCTTGCAAACCGCAGATGGGCCAGGAACGCAAACCGCCGCACTCACAGGAAAACACAAAAAAACGAGAACAGCAGAGACCGCGAAAGAGTAGATGTAACGCATATTCGCCTCCCAAAAAGATCTAAGGTTATTTCTGATTTAGGAGCAACCTCCTAACTCATTGCGTATTCATGCAAGTCACGGCGCCGCACACGCCAACCATGCCGCTCGGGGTCGATTTCATATACCACGTCACGCATGTAACGCTGGGTCCGCCTGCCTGATGGTTACATGTGGCGGCGCAAGTATTATTATTGGTGTTTCCATAAGGACAATAATACTGCGTCACCTGCGGCGTAGTCGTACCCGTTGGCGTACCGCTGGTAAACGCCTTCCAAACCGTACTGCCGTTGGGCGTCGCCCGCAGACAGGCAATAAGATTGGTCTGATCCCCGTCCATCATCGTTTTACCAAGGCCATCGCACGGCTGACCCAAACAATTCACGTTCGCGGCAGGAACGCAAGCCGCCACCGCAAAAGAGGGAGAGGAAAAAAGAAGCAAAACAAAACAACTCGCAAAAGAAATAACGTGGCGCATAGCACCCTCCTTCGCTCAGTTATAAGTTGTAATGACAATGACGAAATAACATTAACCGGAAGTTAATATTTACAATCAGCCCTATGAACAAAGCGATATTTCACCATAAAAATCATCATTCCTGATGATCGCGGAATTCAGGCGACGGATTGGCTTTGTCCGTTTTTTCATGTTCCCGATGGTTTACAGACGGCGCCTGCCTCTTTATCTCCGGTTGGCGTTGGATCAACCCCGCAGGCCGCGGCTCATGCCTGCTTTGCGGCTGAACATTTTCAGGCATTTGACTCTTTTGCTTATGTCGCGGTTGAATCACAAGCGGCGTCTGAACCTTTGGATCAGGTTGGCGCTGAAGCAAACCCGCAGGCCGCGCCTCATGTCGAGGATCTTCCTGCCGCATGACGGGCGATGGCCGCGCCTCATGCCGAGGATCTTCCTGCCGAATGACGGGCGATGGCCGCACCTCATGCCGTGGCTCATCGCGCCGTATAACTGGCGATGGCTGCACCTCATGCCGTGGTTCTTCGCGCCGGATGACGGGCGACGGCTGCTCTTTCACCAACGGCTTCGGCGCTTGTTGAAGAATATAGGGCTCATGCACAACTCTTTCCGGTTGCGGCGCGCGCGTTGGCTGGAATTGCCTATGCACGTCGGCATTGTGATAAGGCACGTTGCGGCGATGTTCCGGCTCATGCCTCCACACGCCGGGAACAGGCGGCGGCAGTCCGTGATTAACTCTGGCAAACCTGCGGTCGTCGATATCGATGCGGTGATGGCGCCAATCCCAACGGCCCCAGTCCCACAGCCAGTTGATGACAATGACGCGCGCGCCAAAAGTGATCCGGCCCGCCGTATTGTAATAAATGCCGGCGCGTGGAAAATAATAAGGCTGATAGGCAGGATACGGCCAAGCCCCGTAAACGACAGTCGGCACATAATAAGGCACATAGACGACTTCCGGCGTCGCGGGCTCGATGCTGATGACTCCCCCGTTGCTTACAACCGTCTGCTGCGGCGTCGAGGTCAAATGCCCGGAGTTTCTTGCCAATTGCCGCAAGCGTTGTACAGAATCCATCAAGTCGGCTTGCTGCGCAAGAAAAGCGTCGCCCAGCCGTTCGGTCCATTCAAGGTTTTCGTTCATCATCGAAAGAACCTGCGGAAAGGCAATCAACGCCTTCACGCTAGGATCCCAGTCTTGCAGCTCAAGCGCATTCGTTAAATAATCGCCTTGCAACTGGGCATTCTGGGGTTCCTGCAGCCAGCGGCTGGCTTCCACGACTTCAAGCGGATAAGTCGCGGCCATCAAAATTTGCGCGACCAACGTATCGGGATAAAGCGCGATGGGCGCGACCATCTGATCGATCTGCGCCGCCTCAAGCGGAGGTGAACTTTCCTGTCCATGCGCCGCGAGCGGCAGAGCGAGCAGCGCGATCAGAAGGAACGATAGTCTTACGGCACTCTTCGGCAAATGCGTCATGTCGGCACCTCTGGCCTAAGCGTTACGCACCAAAAGCATCCAAAGAAACTGCGCCTTTTATGTGGCAGGAATAAGTTCTTGTGTCGGCAGTCGACGCTAATGGCTTAATAATGAAAATGGATTTTTGGGAGGGAATTATGAACCCCGCGTGGGCATTCACCAATCCCCCGCTACCAATAAAAAAAGGCCCCGATTGGGGCCGTTTTTATTGGTAGCAGCGGAGAGATATAGCTTAGGCAATTTATTTGTAAAAACTAGCTTTTTTTATTAACAAAAGCTTTTTAGTGTGCAT
>CAZQOE010000074.1:0-1187 GCA_964594935.1 uncultured Rhodospirillaceae bacterium
GCTATAGGGGGCCACGATCATTTGGGCGATGCGCATACCGCGCGTGACGGTAAACGCCTGACGACTCAAATTTGCGAGAATAACCTGAACTTCGCCGCGATAATCGGCGTCGATGGTTCCGGGACTGTTTAAAACGGTCACGCCGTTTTTAAGGGCAAGGCCGGAGCGGGGGCGAATCTGCGCTTCGTATCCCTCGGGCAACGCTATTGTCAGCCCCGTCGGAATAAGCGCGCGCTCACCGGGCAGCAAAACAACGTCTTTCTGAACGGCCGCGCACAAATCCATGCCGGCGGCATGTTCTGTCGCATAGGCCGGAAGCTCAAGATTTTCAGCGTGAGGAAGTTTGGTAATGGCTACGGCAACGGAAGACATAAAAAGCCTCGGATAAAAAACATCAACTCTTAAACGGCGCGAAGCGCGGGGAAGCGCGTTTCCTCTTTCACCAAAGGAACGACGGAATCCATGCCGCAAGCAAAAAAGAGCGCGCGCGGCTGTCCTTTGAGTCCCTTAATCAAAACCGAGCCGCCTGTCGCGTACATCTTGCGGGCAATGCCGAGAAAGGCCCGAAGCCCCGCGCCCGTCATATAGGTAAGCATGTTACAATTCAAAACCATCATGCGGGCGCCACTTTGAATGCACAAAGCCGCGTCTTCCTCGAGATCGGGCGCGTTGGCGCTGCTCAAGTACCTGTCCACATCCAGAATTCCTGGCTCTGTAACGCGCCACGCGTCTGTATCAAAACTATTCTCCAAGGTCTCCCCCTTTTGATATCGTAGTGTACCGCCGTTTGCTTTTTCGGGCAACGATATCCTCGTTTCGCTTTCGTTACCTTAGGGTTAATTCGTTAAGAAAGTGCCCGTTTTAGGCGTTTGCCAGCTCCAGCGCTTTTTGGGCATCAAGCGTGCCGTTATAAAGAGACCGCCCCAGAAGAAGTCCCGCGATGCCCGCGCCGCTATGTGTTTTTACTTCCGCCAAATCCTGCAAAGAGTGAACGCCGCCGGCCGCGATGACGGGAACGGTCAGCGCAAAAGCAAGGTCGATGGTCGCCTCCAAGTCAACCTCGCTTAACGCGCCGTCGAGATTGATGTCGGCATAGATAATTTTGGCGACGCCCGCCTCTTCGGCTTGCAAGGCAAGATCGAGCGCTTTAATCGCCGCCGTGTTGGCCCAGCCGGTTCGGGCGACAA
>CAZQOE010000074.1:1197-3957 GCA_964594935.1 uncultured Rhodospirillaceae bacterium
CGATTTTGAAATTCACAAAGCTGAAGAATGCTCTTTTGACGGCGATTTTTCCCGGAAACGCCGTGGCCGCTTCGTTCATAAGCGCAGGTGTTTTTTGTGCCGCCGACGTCAAAACAACGCACGCCGCGCCTTTTTTTATCCACCACTCGATGTCGCGCATATTGTGCATGCCGCCGGAAAGCTGCACCGGGATTTTCACTTTTCTAATTATTTCCTCAATGCAGGCGCGGTTAACGGGGGATTCCGAAAAGGCGGCATCGAGATCGACAAGATGAATCCACGGAAAACCCGCAGCCTCAAACGCAAGGGCGCGATCAAGCGGCTTTATGGCCGCCACTTCTGTCGGCTGGAAATCGCCGCTGCTGTGGGGAAGATATGTGCTTTCGCCGCCCTTAACGTGGAGGGAAGGATAGAGTGTGAGCATTTCGTGTCTTTGTTTTTTTCCGAGGGATCGGAAAAGTACTAACACAGCGGCGCGTTTCAAAAAAGCATGTACTGTTTTCAATATAAGCGGGCATCTTTGTTGGCCCCGCCTTTTGTTTAACGTGGCGCGTATATGAAGTTTGTCGGCGCTTCCGTTTGCGGTTGTTCGGATGCTTTTTCCAAAAAGACTGAAAATCGAAATTATTTCTGCAAAATCCGGCTGATTTTGAAAGGACGTTACGCCTTAAGGTTAATGTTTGAAGGTTTTTTCTTAATAATGCGTTTGAAATTAATGCTTTCACCGGATATTATCTTCACTAGAGTTTATGCTGTTTTTCAACGGAGCTTTTCATGTTGGCGTCCATTGTCGCAACTTACGGCCTGAGCGAAGACACGGCGAACAAAGTCCGGAAAGATCATCGCGTGCTTGATGCTAAAGCGGCAAACAAGGTGCACAGCGCCATCGTCTGGATGCGCCCCGGAGAAGATCTTGTTGTGCTGCCCCTCACGCCGACAACGGGCCGCAGACATGGGGCAAAGCCGACACCGACAAATCCTCCGCAAGCGTCAAAGACCGCTGCGGCTCCCTTAGCCCCGACTGTTTAAAAAAATCAAGCTGACGTTTTTTGGCCCTTTGTACGCTGTCGTTCCGCCTGCGTTACTATTCCATGGCTAAAATTTCCTTGCTGGCTCAACGATTTCTCTGTTTTTTCGTTCCGGATTCAAAACAAAATATATATTTTGGAACATTCAGCGAACTTCCCGTTGACTTACTCCCTCGCCCCTGACTAGTGTCGCCCCCGCCTAGAGTAGAGGGGCGCCGCGCGGACCTCCCGCGTTTGCCTTTTTAGGCGTTGGTTGCCGGAGCCTAGAGTCCGAGAGCAAAGTCGGATTTTCGCTCCGGCCCCGATGCCCAAAACGCAACAATCAGCCTTCCCGTATCTGACATTCTCGTAAAAGGTCGCGCGCGATCGGCGCCGCCATCTGCGCCCCGCTTCCGCCGTGTTCGACCACAACGGCAGCCGCATAACGCGGCGCCCCGACCGGCGCATAGGCGACAAACAAGGCGTGATCCCTTTCTTTCCAAGGAAGGTCTTCGTTTTTGACGACGCCTGTTTTGCGCTCCGCCTCTGTAATTCGGCGAACCTGAGCGGACCCCGTCTTGCCCGCCATCTCTAGGCCCTTTTCTTTGATGCGCGATGCATAAGCGGTTCCCGTCTGCGAATTAACGACCCTGAACAAGCCTTCGCGCACAAGCGCAAGATGTTTTGGATTAAGCCCCATGGACGGAAAGGCTTCGGCTTCTCGTATCCGGTTTCCAATTTTTTGGGCAACATGCGGTTTTACGGCGACCCCGTCGTTGGCAAGTCGTGCCGTCATAACGGCTAATTGAAGCGGGGACGCCAGAAGGAACCCCTGCCCGATTCCGGTAACGAGCGTTTCGCCCAATTGCCACTCTTGGTGTCGCGTCGTTTTTTTCCAGAAGCGGTTGGGAACAAAGCCGCCGCGCTCGTGCGGAAGATCGACGTCCAGTTTCTTTCCAAAACCGAAACGCAATGCCATCGCTTGTATTTTGTCAATTCCGACGCGTTTGCTTAAATCGTAAAAATAGGTATCGCACGACGCGGCAAAGGCATCGACCATATTGACGTATCCGTGTCCGCCCCTTTTCCAACAATGGAAGGTGTGCCCCCCCAATTCGTAGTGCCCCGGGCAATAAACGCGGGCATTGGGATCAACGATGTCGGCCTCCAGCGCCGCAAGCGCCGTAATAGGCTTGAATGTTGAGCCCGGCGCATAAACGCCGCTGACGGCCTTGTTCAACAACGGCGCGTGAATATCTCCATTTAAATCGTCCCAATCTTCTTGGCTGATGCCAAACGAGAACAGATTGGGATCAAATCCAGGCTGGGAGACCAGGGCCAGAATCTCGCCCGTATGAACGTTGAGAACAACGGCCGAAGCGCCGGCTTCTTTAGCCAGGTGCTGTTGCGTAAATTGCTGGAGGCCAATGTCGAGGGTCAGCGTTACGTCTTCTCCCGGTTTTGGGTCGTGCCGCATAAGCTCACGAACGACTCTCCCGCGGGCATTTACCTCGAGCTCGACGTCCCCGGCTTCGCCGCGCATGTTTTTTTCATATTGCTTCTCGGCGCCGTTCTTGCCGATATGAATGCCGGGTATACTTAGAATATTTTCATCTTCTTCCGGGTCCTCGGTTTCGCTGCGCGAAGGCGGCCCGACATAGCCCAGAATATGGGCTGTTGTTTCTCCGTACGGATAAGCCCGCACTTCGCCCGCGTCGATATCGATGCCCACAAGCTCGGGAGAATGAACGGC
>CAZQOE010000074.1:3967-8234 GCA_964594935.1 uncultured Rhodospirillaceae bacterium
TGGTCGCGCGTCAGGCTTTCTCGTACAACAACGGCGTTGAATCCGTTTCGCTCCTTAAGATCGTGGTCGATGCGCTTGCGGTCGGTTGCATCGATTTTGACAAAGGCGCCGAGTTTTTTTAACAGCGCCTCAAGGTCTTCCACCTGTTCCGGCAACAAGACAACGCGAAAAGATTGGTCGTTCTGAGCCAAAGGAATTCCGAAGCGATCAAGAATTCTGCCGCGCGGCGGGGTGATAACGCGCAGGCTGATACGATTTTCCTCGGCCAAACGACGATACTCGCCGCCCTCTATCGCTTGCAGATAGTAAAGCCGCCCGGCAAGAACCGAAAAAAGCGCCGCCTGCGCTCCGCCGATGAGTACGGCGCGTCGGGTAAAAATGCGGGCCTTTTCTGTGTTGCTTGGCATCGTGGCCTAGTTTGAGCTCAGCGCGGCACGTTGGGTGTGAATAAAAACCCAGCAAGGCAGCGGAAAAAAAACGATCGTAAGAATCGTTTGTACCAAAACAGGGAGAAGGGGCGCAACCTGCCAGTTCAGAAGGCCCGCACCCACCCACTGCGCCACCGCCAAAGGAACAACCGACAAAACAAAGCCCAACCACAGCATAAGGAAGGAGTGTCCGGCAAAAAAACCTCTTTGCCGCCAGATAATCTGGTGCGCAACCGTAAACAAAAGGGCGGAAAGCCCGAGTGGCCCGCCGTTGATAAGGTCACTCAATAGGCCTGCGGCAAACGCAACGGCAGGAGAGAACAGATCGGGCCTGTGCGCGGACCAATAGAAAAGGGCAATAAAACCAAGAGCCGGCCTCACGGGGCCCGAGTATGGAAGCGGCCACGCCCCTATTTCAAGTAGTGTCATCAAGAGAGTTAGAATTGAAGGAAGGGCCGCCCGCAGCCAAAGATCAAGCCTTTGCCAAAGGGCCTCCATTACTTCTTTTTGCCTTCCGCGCGGAGTCTATTTTCAATGGGGTTAAGGGCGCCCCCTTCCAAGGAAAAGTCAACCAAACGAACGTAGGTTACGCGCCCCAAATTTGCAGCAGGAACAACGACATAGGCCCCACGCCCCTCTTCTTTTAAAACACCCACGGGCAAATTGGGGGGAAACACACCCCCGTGCCCGGAGGTCACAACGTGCGCTCCGTTGGGAACAGAAGCGTCGCGGGATAAAAAGAGAATTTTTGGTTCCGCCGTATTGTCTCCCGCAAGAATAGCGCGATCCCCCGTTTCCGCGATGGTAACGGGAATGCGGGAGTTCAAATCGGAAATCAGCCACACGCGCGAAGACCACGCCCCCGCCTCGATAACCCGGCCGACAAGTCCTTCGCCCGTCATTGCAGCCATTCCTTCGCGAACGCCGTCCGTTTTTCCGGCCGTAATAACAAGTCCGCGCGCATACGCGCCCCCAGTATCAGCAATCACGCGGGCGGATATATAGGTTTGCCGCGGTTCGGTTTTAAACTTTAATAAAGAGCGCAGTTCGCGATTTTCTCTCTCGAGCGCGACGACTGCGTTTTGCCATTCGATAAGATGTTTGTTGTCTTCATGAAGCCTTTTGTTGTCGGCGCGAAGAAAGGCTATGTTGTGAACGGCATCGGCCGCATCTTGGACGAGTGTTGTCGGACGAGCAAGAACGTCCAGAAACGGGGCAACGACATCCAGCGTATGTGCGCGCAAAGAGGAAACCGCCCCCGGCTGCGTACGGGCCAAGACGAGCAGAAAAACAGCAAAGCTGATGAAAAGAACAAACGAGAATCGCTGAAAAAGACCTCGCCACGACAACGCGGCGGCGGCTGAAAATCGTCTGGAAAAGGTCGAACGACGAACGGGCATGATGGCGCGACAAAAAGAAGTTAGAAATCTCTTAAACTATCCCCCCAAGCCTGCCAACAGTTTAATGAAAAAAGAATAAGAAATTCTTTACGCTTCGTTTTCGTCTATTTCTGCCTGTTTTTCTTTCTTCCGCGACAACAACATGATGATCTCGGCGGCCGTTTCCTCGATAGATCGGCGCGAAACATCGATAACGGGACACCCAAGGCGCGTGAAATAACGCCGCGCCTCCTGAAGCTCGGCACGAACCGCTTCGGGATCCGTGTATGGAGTGTCTTGATCCTCTCTCAACATTCTCAATCTGGCGCGCCGTATCGCCACAAGGCTTTCGATATCTTTTGTAAATCCGACGACAAGCGGTTTTTTCATGGTTGAAAAATCCGGCATCGCGCGGCCCGGAACAAACGGCACGTTCGCGGCGCGAATGCCACGCCCGGCCAGATAAATACAAGTCGGCGTTTTGGAGGTTCTGGAAACGCCGACAATAATAACCTCGGCGTCCTTCAATTTTTCTTCCCCCTGCCCGTCATCTTGCGCCATAGCAAAATCCATCGCCTCAATACGCGCAAAATAATCGGCATCCAACGCGTGTTGCCGTCCGGGGGTGTGTGCGGGCGTTTTTCCGAAAAGCGATATCATTCCGCGAAGAATGGGCCTTAAGACGGATATACAAGGAATCTCGTTTTCATGACAAAAATCTTCGAGGGCCGTTCTTAGTTTTTCATCTACAAAAGTATAAAGAACCAACCCGTAATTTTCTTTAATTCCAACCATCGCCGTTCGTAAAAGCGGCTGAGATCTAATAAGATTCCAATTATGCTTCTTGACATCCACGCCTTCAAATTGCGCAAGGCACGCCCGAGCCAAAGACTCTATAGTTTCTCCAGTTGAATCAGAAACAAGGTGGATATGGAACGGCATGTTGTTAGAATTTTCAGGTTGGGGATAACAACCCCCTTTTTAAAAAGGCGGACCAACTAATACCCCAACAGAAAACTTCCTCCTAGTTCTATCACCAGACGAACAACTTCTTTGCCGTTCCTGTGAAAAACAGGGATAAGAGAAAAAACTTACCCCCGTTATCCACAGAGTTATTCAATTACTGGTTAATAAAGGATTAATACGCTCTTACCAACAGAGTAATTTATTAACTTTTATAAAAACAAAACAGCCTCTGGAATAAAATCTGTAAAACTTCTCCAAAAAAATAATCCCCATAACACTCCCTACCAACTACCTTCTACTACCTAGATTATATAAATAAGATTAGAGAAGAGACGAGTGGGTATTCAAACATCTCTAAACAAGAAATCTAAAACCAGAGTTATGGTTAATGCCGATGGCGCAACGATTTCTTGACTTTCTTTCCCTGTTTGTCTAAACACGTTTCGTCTCGGCGCGGTTTTTGATTTTACATTTTCTCAATCGCCGGGATCTCACACAAGCTTTGGCGAACCAAAAGTCCGTAGATTCGGACAACCCCCGCCGTAATTTCCCGATCATACGAAGGAAAAAATGACAACAACAAATTTACGCGAATTAAAGGCCAAAACTCCGGCTGAACTCCTTGCTATGGCTGAAAAACACGGCGTAGAAGGCGCTAGTGCCATGCGAAAGCAGGATATGCTTTTTGCTATTTTAAAGATCGTCGGCGAACAACCCAACCAAACAATTTCCGGCGAAGGCGTTCTCGAAGTTCTCCCTGACGGCTTTGGCTTTCTCCGCTCTCCGGAAGCCAACTATCTTCCTGGCCCGGACGATATTTACATTTCTCCATCACAGGTTCGTAAATTCAATTTACGCACCGGAGATACGGTCGAAGGAGAAATTCGTTCTCCAAAGGAAGGGGAAAGATATTTTGCCCTTCTCAAGGTCAACCAAATAAACTTTGAAGACCCCGAAAAAGCACGGCATCGCATAGGCTTTGACAACCTGACGGCGCTTTACCCGACAAAACACCTCAAGCTTGAGATGCCGGACCCGACAAAAAAAGAATATACCCCACGCATCATCGACCTCATTTGTCCACTCGGTAAAGGCCAGCGCGGACTGATTGTCGCCCCGCCGCGTACCGGCAAGACGGTCATGATGCAAAATATTGCGCACGCTATTACCGCCAATCATCCCGAAGTTTATTTAATCGTTCTTCTCATCGATGAGCGCCCGGAAGAAGTCACCGACATGGCGCGCTCCGTGAAGGGAGAAGTTATTAGCTCCACATTCGATGAACCAGCCACGCGTCACGTGCAAGTGGCTGAAATGGTTATTGAAAAGGCGAAACGCCTTGTTGAGCACAAACGGGACGTTGTCATCCTTCTCGACAGCATTACGCGCCTTGCGCGCGCCTATAACACCGTTGTTCCCTCATCGGGAAAGGTTCTGACGGGCGGCGTCGACGCCAACGCGCTGCAGCGGCCGAAGCGCTTCTTCGGTGCCGCG
>CAZQOE010000075.1:0-8175 GCA_964594935.1 uncultured Rhodospirillaceae bacterium
GTCTTGCTCATGATATTCTCCTTGAAGGATGAGGAAATTAATGACAAATGACAAAAACTGACTTGTACTTTAGTGCTTGTGGCGCAGGTATTTTTCAACAATCACCGATACGGGCGATGTGCTGTCGATAACGCCGTCGTGATAGTCTTTTTTCTTGTTCCGCGATTCAATTCTGTGCCACGCTCTTTCGTGAAAAAAGAAAGCGACGACCTGCACGCAAGGTTCGACCATGCCTATCGCCAAGGCAACGCGCCAACTGCCGCTGAGGACATAGGCAACGCCCACCGCAATGGTCATATGCATCACGCCATAGCTTAACGATTTTAAAAAGGTCTTTTTTATCGACACCCTACCCTCCGGCTTGTTTTTTCTTTTTTTTCATAACCGGAAGGGCTTCAGGCGTCGGCGTCGATTCTTTGTATTCTTCCCAACCGATGCTGCGGCCGATTTCCCAAAGGCGATCCGCCGTTTCGCTCGCGAGCTTTTTCCATCTTTCGGCTTCGCTTTGCGCGGACTGGGTCGTTTGTTCCAGCTCAAACGCGCGGCGGCGCCAGAAATCAAGCTGGAAGTCCTGAGTCTGCAATTGGGATTTTAAATCTTCGACCTGCTGTTTCAGGTGGTTGATTTTATCTTCCATATACTCGCGTCCGCCGGATAAGAACGCGAAGACGCCCGGTGATTTAACATGCGTATTGGAGGATACGGCCCGCGCCAAATCGCCGAAGCTTAGGCCGTCTTTCGAGAGCATTTGGCGGGCTTTGCGTATGGCAACAACCGCCTCGCCCTCGTGGTTGGAATCCGCCAAGGCAAGTATCTTATCGAGTTGTTCCGGTACGCGTTTATCCATTTTGCGACCTTACATAGGTTTGTCTGATTCGCATAGCCACGCATCCACTCATTCCGAGCGGCGAAAAGATGGTTTTACCCCTTCTTTTCGCTATTCTATTTGCATAACCGCCCAGTCTCATTATAGTCGCAGAACCATCCTTACTCAAATGAAGGAACATAACTTGAAGGCTCTAAAAAGTCTGGTCATTTCAGGACGCGAAGTGCTGCCTCTTATTGAAGGCGGGAAGGGTATTAACGTTTCTACCGGCGCAAGTTCGGGCGCGTGGGCAGCGACCGGCGGCGTCGGGACTTTTTCAGGCGTCAACGCCGATAGTTACGACGCGCAAGGAAACGTTGTCCCGCAAATTTATTACGGAAAATCACGCAAGGAACGGCATGAAGAGCTGATCGCTTTCGGCATTAAGGGCGGAATCGCCCAAGCCCAAAGAGCGCACGACATTTCAGGTGGCAAGGGCCGCATCCATATGAACGTTCTGTGGGAAATGGGCGGATGCGAGCACATTTTAACCGGCATTCTGGATGGCGCCAAAGGCCTTGTTCACGGCGTTACCTGCGGCGCGGGTATGCCTTATAAGGTGGCCGAAATCGCCGCGAAATTCGGCGTTTTTTATTATCCCATCGTTTCTTCAGCGCGCGCGTTCCGTGCTTTGTGGCTTCGCGCCTATAACAAGCATCGCAGCGGCCTTGGCGGCGTCGTTTATGAGGATCCTTGGCTGGCTGGTGGGCATAACGGGCTTTCCAACAGCGAAGACCCCGTTAAGCCCGAAGACCCTATGCCCCGCGTTATGGCTTTGCGCACGCAGATGAACGAATACGGCTTGAACGACGTTCCCATCATCATGGCGGGCGGCGTTTGGTGGATTTCGGATTGGGAACATTGGCTCGACAATCCGGAAATCGGCCCCATCGCCTTCCAGTTCGGCACACGTCCCCTGCTCACCAAGGAAAGCCCCATTTCTAACGCGTGGAAAAAACGGCTGTTGACGTTGAAAAAAGGCGACGTGTTTTTGAACAGGTTTTCGCCGACGGGATTTTATTCCTCTGCCGTCAATAACGCCTTTATAGAAGATTTGAAGGCGCGTTCCGAACGGCAGGTCGCTTACACGCACGAGGCCGTGGGCGCACATACCGAAAGTTTTCAGGTCGGCGTGGTCGGCAATCCGGTCTTTTTAACCGCGGCCGATACGGCGCGAGTCAAGGCATGGCATGCCCAAGGCTTTACCAAAGCTTTGAGGACTCCCGAAAGCACGCTGGTTTTTGTCACTCAGGAAACGGCGAGGGATATTTTGAAAGACCAGTCCAGTTGCATGGGCTGCCTGTCGGCCTGCCTGTTTTCCAACTGGTCGCAAAACGAGGCCGGAACGACGGGACGCATGCCTGATCCCCGGTCTTTCTGTATTCAGAAAACGTTGCAGAAAATCAGCCATAGTGAGGACTGCGAACATACGTTGATGTTCTCAGGGCATAACGCCTATCGCTTCGGCGAAGATCCCTTTTATGCCAACGGGTTCATTCCTACCGTTAAGCAGTTGGTTGAACGGATTATGACGGGGTACTGATGATCGGAACGCCTGTTTTCTTTCTGATTGCAGGCGAGGCCTCGGGCGATTTGCTGGGCGCGCGGCTGATGCGCGCCATGTCGGCAAAGCTTGACGGTAAAGTCCGTTTCAAGGGCATCGGCGGGCCTTTGATGCAGGCCGAGGGGCTTGACCTTCTTTTTCCCCATACCGAATTGATGCACTTCGGTATTTTCGAGGTTTTGATTCATATTCCGCGAATTCTTAGGCGCATCCGGCAGACCGTCGATGCCGTCGTCGAAGAGAAACCGACGGCGCTTATTACGATCGATGCGCCCGATTTTTGCTTCCGCGTCGCGGCGCGCGTCAGAAATAAGGCAAAGGATAGTATCCGCCTTATTCATTACGTCGCACCGACCGTGTGGGCGTGGAGGCCAGGGCGAGCGAAAAAAATCGCCGTTTTTCTCGATCATCTGCTTGCGGTTTTACCGTTCGAGCCCCCGTATTTTACCCGCGAGGGGTTGAGGTGCACGTTTGTCGGTCATTCCGTCGTTGAAGGCGGTGCGGACAAAGGTGATGGCGAGGCTTTTCGCCTTTCGCGCCGTATCGGGCCTGAGGCGCTCCTTCTGACCGTCCTGCCCGGCAGCAGGACAAGCGAAATATCCCGCCTTATGCCTGTGTTTTATAAAACCGTCCGATTTCTGCATGCCAAGCATCCGGATTTGCAAATCGTCGTTCCGACCGTTCCGCATCTTAGAGACCGCGTTGCCGACGACGTTGCGACATGGGGCGTTCCCGCGCATATCGTCGAAAGCGAAAAGGATAAATTCGATGCGTTTGCGGCATCGACGGCGGCATTGGCTTGCTCGGGTACCGTTGCGCTTGAACTCGCTTTGGCACGGCTTCCTTCGATCATCGCGTACAAAATCAATACTTTTACCTATTTGTTTTTCCGTCGTTTGATACGCGTCAAATATGTAAATTTGATCAATATTATGCACGACAAGCCTATCGTGCCCGAATTTCTGCAAAAGGACTGCGTTCCCGAAAAACTTGCCGAAGCTGTCGATGTTTTTCTGACCGGAAAAGCGGCGCGCAGGGATCAGATTTCCAAGCTCGAGATGACGGCAAAGTGGCTGGGACAAGGCCGTTTTGTGCCTTCGGAACGTGCCGCAGAGACCGTCTTGGACGTAGTTGCTCCCCCTGTCGTTCTTCAGGTCCTTCCTGCCCTTGTCACGGGCGGCGTCGAACGCGGCACGGTTGAAATCGCCGATGCTCTTGTCAAATCGGGCTTTCGGTCTCTTGTCGCTTCTGCGGGTGGGCCGATGTCGGAAGAGGTCGAAGCCGTTGGAGGTACACACTTCACGTTGCCTTTGGCGTCAAAGAATCCTTTTACCATGCTTGCGAACGTTTGGCGTTTGGCCCGCATCATTCGCAAAAACAAAGTCGCCATCGTTCATGCCCGTAGCCGTGCGCCGGCGTGGAGCGCGTATTTTGCCTCCAAGATTTCAGGGGCAACTTTTGTGACGACTTTTCATAATGCCTATGGGGCCAAAACGAGGATCAAGCGTTTTTACAACTCGGCCATGGCCAAAGGCGCGCGCGTCATCGCTATTTCGAATTTTGTCGCCGATTATGCCGTAGGCACTTATGGGGTCGCTAAAGACATCTTGAGGGTTGTGCCGCGCGGCGTTGATGTGGAAAAATTCGATCCGCAGAAAGTCGGCCTTTTGCGCGTCGATGAATTGCGGCACGCGTGGGGTTTGCAGGAAGGCAGACCTGTTATTCTTTTGCCTGGGCGCCTGACGCGGTGGAAGGGGCATCTTGTTCTTGTTCGGGCCTTAGCGCGGTTGAAACGGCGCGATTTTATCTGTCTTTTTGTCGGCGGCGGGAAAAACACCCCTTATGGGCAGGAAGTCGCGCAAGCCATCGAACACGCCGGAATGAACAACAACATTCGCATTATCGATGTCTGTAAGGACATGCCTGCTGCCTATAAAATCGTAGACCTTGTCGTCGTTCCTTCGACGCGCCCCGAAGGGTTTGGCCGCGTCGTTATAGAGGCGCAGGCGATGGGCGTTCCCGTTATCGCTACAAACCATGGCGGCGCAAAGGAAACCGTCCTTTCAGGAAGAACGGGATGGTTGACGGAGCCCGATGACGCGGAGGATCTTGCGCGAACGATAGAAAACGTTCTTTCTTTGACGGATGAGGAACGTAACGAATTATCGCAGAACGCCAGAAAGCATATCCACGAGCATTTTACGACGGAAAACATGACGTCTAAGACGATTGAAATCTACCGCGAGGTTTTACGCAAAAAGCATTAAAGGGGCGCGGGGGCCGTGCATTTTGCATTCGCTCCGCCATTAATCCCGCGGCACGTCCATATCCATGCTCCCGGCGCTTTTTCTACGCGGGAACTTTTGCCGCTTATGCAGAGGCTTGACTTTGGCGCAGTCGATGAACCTTGCTCATACGCCGGACTACATATTCCATCTATCGATGGGGCGAAGGATGTCGCGCAGTTTTCAATCGGTTTATAGGAATCGCCATTAAGACTAACGTGATAGCCGGATGTAATGATTGGTTTTGAAATGTCCCATATGTAATTATCCCTTGATGCAATGGCCGAAAGGGTTACTTGCTGGGCTTCAACAATATTAGCGATATTGCATCTTTTGTTACCCACACCGTCATCCAAACAATCCTGTCTGGAATAGCCAAATTTAACCATGCTTTGTATCGATGTCGTGCCGACCGATAGTGTCGTTTCGGTTGGCTTGCTAGCAGTGCCGCCCATACGCGTGTAAAAGTTGATGATGTTCGGTGAAGCAAGAGAAAATGCTGCCGATGGGACGGAAACGTCCAGACTCCTTACCATGGGCGAAAGCATCGATTCATCCCAAGCTCCGTGACAATATGTAGGCGTAGCTTTATATATCTCCGGAGCAATGCCGTAGGCAAAGGTCAGTCCAAGAACGGAGTATTGGAGAAAAGCTCTAAATTCAGGCTCGGTCGCTTGAGATACATATATATCCTGATTGCTGTTGTTATCTACAAAACGGGGCCCGATGGAAGGATAACTATTAAATAGAAGATTGGTTGTTCCTTTGGGAATTTTAAACCCCTTGCTAATCGATGGTAACGGGGCTTGAGAATTAGAAGTAATTTGTGGCTGGCACTTCGGGTTGTTTTTTTCTAAACAAGGATCCGTAATAGGCGCGTTTGATGGCTGAGTAGAAAAATCAGGGAGTGTTGTCGGCTCTTCCGATTGACCGTATGCATAAGGTACATTCGCCGCGACGCACACGAATACGGCGATTGATGTGATAAGAAATTTTCTTTCAATGCGCATCATGCCCCCAACGTCTCCCAATTTTCTAATGTGAATTTCTTCTTCTGTAAACATTGCCTTTTCTATTGCGCGTGTTTTTTTCTTAACAATCAATTAATCTGTGTTTACGCACACAGATAACAATAACACGACTCTTGTCGAACGGTTTCAAGTCGAGATATACTCTTCGCGTTCCTCCTGCCCCTGTGTTTTCCATGCGCGTGCGAATCTACAGGCCTTCGAGATCTTCCCTTCAATCAGGGTACGCTTTGACTCATCAATGGGTGGTCGAAGCAGAGAAAGCGACGCCGCGCGTTCGTGAGCCGATTATGGGGTGGATGAGTTCCAGAGATATTTCTTCCGAACTTAAGGGGCGTCTGCGTTTTCCTTCTCAAGCGGACGCCATAGCTTTTGTCAAAGGCAGGGGCTGGGATGCCGTTATCGGCGAGCCGGCGGAACGTGTTGTGCGATCCCGCAACTATTTGCATAACTTCCGCATTGTCAGGCCGCAGGACGAAGAAAAGGTCTCATTCACATAAATCCGTGAATTGATTTACTCGACAAGCCTTTAGTGGTATAGTTGCGCGATTCAAGAGGGGTTCTCCCTCAGGGGTTTGTATGTCTTCCAACATTCTCGTTTCATCATCCGTCAGCGCTTCCGCCGTCGCGGCTGCGTACAGCCTTACGACGTCGCATCCGAAAAAAGAGACGATGGACGAAGCCATCAACATCGGCAATCTGGACGAGCAAAGTGTGATTGTTTCCGTTACCGACGACGGTGCCGAGGCGACCTCTGCGGTTTCCACGAGTTTTATATCCAAAGGCGGGATCATCAGCCTTTCCGAAGCCATCGATAGTTTTGTCGACATCGTTTTTACCCGTTTTCAACTGACGAACAGTTCGGGAACCGTTGTCGCTGACAGCGAGGGGGATGAAAATCAAGTGGCCGCCTATAATAGCTGGCTGGAGGGAACTTTGGTCGTGGAGGCCGGGACCTACACCGTCACGATTACCCCGAACACGGAATTTACGGGCGATATTGCGCTTACGGTCAACGCTTCGGAGCAGCAAGGGACCAGTCTTCAAGTTGATAGCACGCTGACGGGCAACGATACTTCGGAATATTACGATTTTTCGCTTTCCGGAACGAACATTAAGCTGGATTTTGACGGAAAATCGAACGCCGAATCCATGCGGGTGATTTTATACGATAGCACCGGCAAAATCGTCGCCGATAGCGACGGAAATTCCTATCAAAGAACCCAATACGCTGCATTGACTTCCGGAACCGGCCTTGCGGCTTCGTCGGGCGATTATACGATCGAGGTCACTTATGTCGACGGCGTCGATATAACGCAGGATTTCGATTACACTTTTAAGCTTTATTCCGGCAACAGCTATGCCGCCATTTATAAGAGCACGGTTAGCGCCCAACCGTATGACGGTTCTGCCAAAGGATCCGTCGAGGCAACAGAAGGTGCGCTGCTTTATGAGGCCTCTGCTTATAACAGAATCGTCACCGATCCATCGAAGGCCATCAATATCGGATGGATACAGCAGGATAAATCGATGCTTGACGTATATAGCAAGCTGACGAACGACGATAACACGAATTACTATATTTTCACCCTGCAGCAAGGGAACAACCTTAAGTTCGACTTTAATACGGCGACAACGCAAAACGAATCCGGTCTTCGCGTTCAATTGATGAACAGCATCGGAACTCTTGTTTATGCCGATAGCGCGGGCACCGCCGCTCAGCGCGCGCTTTATGCTCAACTGACGTCTTCGTCTGGCGTCGACGCAAGCCCCGGAAATTACCTTATCAAGATTACTTATGCCGACGGGATAAAAAGAGACGGTTTGGTTTACGAGTTCGGCGTTTATTCCGGATCGACATATTCGGCGCAATATAAAACGACGGCGTCCGCGCAAACCTACGCTAACGCCATTCTGGCCGGAGAACTTGGCGGGAGCACCGCCGCTGCCGCCGGTATTGCGGCCTATTTGGTGGCCATGAGGGACCAGGACGAGAACTATGGTTCGACGGCCCTCGCGGATGCGCTTAAGTCTATGTATTAATAGACTTTTTTCTTTTTTACAAGATCATCGATCAGCCAGCCTTGGAAAGCCGTTATCCCCATTTCGCGCCCGACGGAAAGTGCGCGGTCGTTGTCGCAATGGGTAAAGATGATTTTTTGCGGCGACAACAGCTCAATTTTCTTGCGGATCGAAGGATCCGTTAAAAAAGACATCCTGTCTTTTGACACGTTGATCTTGTATCCGTCGACGGCGAATTTTCCAAGATCAAGATAGGCCGTCACATTCGGAGAAATGCTGTCGATGATGACGCGAAACCCTTCGCGGCGCAAAACGTCGATAGCGCTAAGAGTCAACGAGATGTCCTGAGTCAGATCGCCGCAATTCAGTTCGAAGCCGATCAGGTTTCGCTGGTCGCGCGGAACGGTGCGG
>CAZQOE010000076.1:0-8053 GCA_964594935.1 uncultured Rhodospirillaceae bacterium
TGTGCAGTTCCGCGACAACGCGCACGTGCTGTCCATCGCGACGCGCATCGTCACGGCTATCGGCCGGCGCATCGACGAAAGTTCGCCTCTTTGCGACGCGCGCCTCGCCGACGGCAGCCGCGTCAACATCATCATTCCGCCGCTTGCCATTGACGGCGCGACCATCACCATCCGCAAATTCGCTAAAAAGAAGATCACGCTCGATTCGATGATCAAGTTCGGGAGCCTTTCGCCCGCCATGGCCAAGGTTTTGCGCATCGCGGGACGGGCGCGGCTTAACATCCTTATTTCGGGCGGCACAGGTTCGGGCAAAACAACGCTTCTGAACGCCTTGTCGCAGATGATCGACCACGGCGAGCGCATCGTCACCATCGAAGACGCCGCCGAATTGCAATTGCAACAGCCGCACGTCGTGCGCCTTGAAACGCGCCCGCCCAACCTTGAAGGCAGCGGCGAAGTGACCATGCGCGATCTTGTCAAAAACGCCCTGCGTATGCGCCCCGACCGCATTATCGTCGGCGAAACGCGCGGCGGCGAGGCTTTGGACATGCTTCAGGCCATGAACACCGGCCATGACGGGTCGATGTCCACCGTCCACGCCAACCGGCCGCGCGAAGCCATCATGCGCCTTGAAAACCTTGTCGGCATGGCGTCGGCCAACCTGTCGCCCCGCGCCATACGCCAGCAAATCGCGTCGGCCATCGACATGATTATTCAGGTCGGGCGCCTGCGCGACGGGTCGCGCCGCATCGTTTACGTCACCGAGCTGACGGGCATGGAAGACGACACCATCACGATGCAGGACCTTTACACATGCGAAGTGACGGGCGAACAACCCGACGGAAAGCTTATCGTCGAATTCAAGAATCACGGATTGCGTCCGCATTTCTTACCGAAAGCCGCGTATTTCGGCCTTGATAGGCAACTGATGGAGACACTGGAAGCATGACGCTTAGCGCACAGTTTCTTTACTTGATCATGGGCGCCGGCGCGTTTGGCGTCGCCGCGCTGGTCATCCTTGCTCTTTCGAGCGACGCCGACAACCTCGATAAAAGGCTCGCGCGCGTCGAGGGGCAGGCCAAGCGCAGCATCGATATGCGCGACCGCAAGACGGTCAACAGCGTGAGATCGACCAAGGACAGCGGCATTCCCCTGCTCGACCAGCTTGTCAAGATGCTGCCCAACCCCGATAAGCTGCGCGCCCGCCTGGCGGCGACCGGCAAGGCCATTTCGCTTGGCGAATATTTGCTGATGAACGCCCTTGCCGTCATTCTGTTCTATATGGTTTTAAAGCTTTGGGGCGTCGGCAGCGCGCTTCTTCTGCCTTTGTCTTTGATCCTTGGGCTTGGTCTGCCTCATGCGGTCACGGGCTTTATGGGGGCGCGGCGCATCAAGAAATTCATCGCCCATTTTCCCGAGGCCATCGACACCATGTGCCGCGGGATTCGCTCGGGCCTTCCCATCGCCGAGTCCATCGCCGCCGTCGGACGCGAGATGCCCAACCCCATCGGCATCGAATTTCATCGCATCAGCGACGGCGTTAAAATGGGCAAGACGCTGGAAGATTCGATGTGGGAAGTCGCCACGCGCATCGATACCCCCGAATTCCGCTTCCTTATCATCGCCATGGCCATTCAGAAGGAAACCGGCGGCAATCTTGCCGAAACCATGGGCAATTTGGCCGAGCTGATCCGTAAACGCCGCCAGTTGAGGCTGAAGGTCAAGGCCATGTCGTCGGAAGCCAAGGCGAGCGCGATGATCATCGGTTCGCTGCCGTTCATCATGTTTACGCTTCTGATGTTCGTCAATTACGACTATGTGCAGGTTCTGTTTAACGAAACAAAGGGCCGCGTTTTGCTTGGCATCGGCTTGGGCTGGATGTCGATCGGGTGGGGCGTGATGGTCAAGATGATTCATTTCGAGCTTTAGGAATCCGCTGATGACGTTCGAACGCTTTTTGCATGATCCCAGCACTCTCTCGCTCCTTTGTGGCGCGGGCGCGTTTGCCGTGGTCGTTCTTATCTGGACGGCTTTGGTCGAGGGGGATCCTTTGGCCAACCGCCTGAAAAGCGTTTCGGAACACCGCGACGACTTGAGCGACGAGGAAAAGAACAAGAAAAAACCTTCGCGGCGCGAGACCCTTGTCGGGCAAAGCTTTATCAAGAGCCTTGTGCAAAAGCTGAAGCTGGAACAAGGCAAACAGACGAACGAGATACGCATCAAGCTTGCGCGCGCGGGATTCCGTTCGCACGAAGCCGTTTTGATTTATCTTCTGATGCGGTTTGTCATGCCGATCGGCGTCGGGTTCATGGCGTTTTCGGTCCTTTTCGTCGCGCACGCGTTCCATTTGACGTTCATGATGAGAATTCTTGCCTTCATCATCTGCATTCTTGTGGGCGCGGCTCTGCCTGACCTTTTCCTGAAAAATTTGAGCCAGAAACGCGGCGCTATTTTGCGCAAGTCGATGCCGGACGCGCTCGACCTTCTTGTCATCTGCGCCGAAGCGGGGCTGAGCCTCGACTCGTCGCTTGACCGCGTGAGCCGGGAAATGGGGGCCTCGTGCCCCGAATTGGCCGAGGAAGTCGGCCTGACGGGCGTAGAATTGGGCTTTCTTCCGAATCGCAGCCAAGCCCTGCAGAATCTGGCCGACCGCGTGCCTATTCAAGGCGTCATCGGGCTTGTGAACACTTTGATTCAGACCGAGAAGTACGGCACGCCGCTGGCGCAGGCGTTGCGCGTTCTGTCCGCCGAGATGCGCAACGATCGCATCATGGCCGCCGAAGCGAAGGCCGCCAAATTACCCGCGACGCTGACCGTACCGATGATTTTGTTTATTCTGCCGCCGCTTTTCGTCGTGCTTCTGGGGCCGGCGATCTTGAAAGTCATCAAGCTGACGCACTGATTACGTGCCGCTGCCGCGCTGTTTTTGCATGACGGGGCGCGGATGTTTGAGGTCCCCCAGAATTTCCTTCAGGATGCTGTCCTTCTGGCCGAACGTCGGCGTGGCGCGATCGACCGGCGTCGCGTCCGCCGCCTGCGTGAGATCGAGCGGCGAAACAGCCGTTACGATGCCTTTGTCGTTGAAATCGACTTCGAGCCCTTGCTGTTGAAGCACCTTGGGCGAGAGAAAAGAATATTGCTCGGTTTCGCGTCCGACATAGTACCACGTGTTTTCGTCCACCGTGCTGATCGCCGTCGGCGTTCCGAGCTTCGTCGCCACTTCTTCCCGCGTCATGCCCGGCTTGATCTGGGCGCAAAGCTCGGGATCGAGCATGTTTCCGCGGCTGGCGATTGTCGGCGCGCAGGCCGTCAATACAGCGACAAGAGAAAAAAGAAGGAGGGACTGTTTTTTCATGTGGAAAAAGGGCCTAAATCTTGTAACCTGACAACCATTAGACCTAAAGTTTCGGGTGGGTCAAGGGTTAGAAAGAATTAGACGATGAAGGCACCTGTTTCCGAATTTTCCCGCGTCATCAGCGTGGCGCGCATTCCCCCCAAAGGCATTGAAGAAAAGCTGGAGGCCAAGCCTTCGGAACGCGCGGCTTTGGCCAAACGCTTCGGGCTTGTCGATTTGCCCTCGCTCAAGGCCCAATTAACTCTTGTTCCCGGCGGACAACAAACCATTGAGGTGACGGGGTCTATCGAGGCCGAGGTCCTGCAAAGCTGCGTCGTCACGCTGGAGCCCATTAAAAGCCGTCTGGAGATCGAGGTGGATACCGTCTTCATCCCCGCGGAAACCGTTCCCGAAAGCGGCGACGTTTCGCAGGAGGCCGAGCTGGACGAGGAACTTGAATACTTTGCGGACGGAAAAATCGATATCGGCGAACAGGTTGCCCAGCAATTGGGCGTCGGCATCGACCCCTATCCCCGCAAGAAGGGCGTCACCCTCGGGGTTGCGGAATTCGGGAAAAAACCCGAAAAAACCAAGCCCTTCGCCAAGCTCGCCACAGCCCTAAAAGCCAAGAAAAACAAGGACAAGAGGTAGATTCCGGCTTTGTGGCTTGCATATGGGCCAAAAAGGCACTAAGTAAGGCCCCGTCGCGCGTTGTCCGGAAGCGGGAACGCGCTTTATTATTCTATTTTGCTGAGAGTTTAGACCATGGCCGTTCCTAAAAAGAGGACCTCGAAATCCGTGCGCAACATACGCCGCTCGCACCACGCCCTGAAGGGGACCCAGTCGGTCGAATGCCCGAATTGCGGCGAGCCGAAGCTTCCTCATCACGTTTGCGCCGCCTGCGGCCATTATGACGGCCGCGCCGTCATCAAGTCCAAGAAGTCGGCTTGATCCGTCGCACCACTTTCCGGTCTTTCTTTCGTTCTTCGTTTGAGGGACTTTCATGACGTTGGGTTTTCTGCCTAAAAACGATAAGAGCCTTGTCATCGCGCTTGATGCCATGGGCGGCGACAACGCGCCCGCCATCGTCATCGACGGCGCGTCGTTGGCGAAGACGCGGTATCCCGAAGTCAGGTTTATTTTCTTCGGCGACGAGGTGAAGCTCGCGCCGATGATCGCCAAGCATCCCAATTTAAAAGACTGCAGCGAATTGAGACACGCGCCCGACGTCATTTCGAGCGACATGAAGCCGTCGCTGGCGCTGCGGCAGGGACGCAATTCGAGCATGCGCCACGCCATCAACGCCGTTTCGGACGGCGAGGCGTGCAGCATCGTTTCGGCCGGAAACACGGGCGCTTTGATGGCCACCGCGAAGTTCGTTTTGCGGATGCTGCCCGGCATCGACAGGCCCGCCATCGCCACGCTGCTTCCGACGGAAGCGGGCGAGACCGTGATGCTTGACCTTGGCGCGAACATCGAATGCGACGCCGAGAACCTCGTCCAATTCGCGCTGATGGGATCGATTTTCTGCCGCGCCGTTTTGGGACGCGAAGACCCCACCATCGGGCTTTTGAACATCGGCACCGAGGAGTTGAAGGGCCACGACGAAATCCGCATCGCCGCGTCGATTTTGCGCGAGAGGCCCATACCCGGGCGCTTTATCGGCTTTATCGAGGGCAACGACATTCTGGCCGGAACCACTGACGTCGTCGTGACGGACGGATTCAGCGGCAACATCGCGCTGAAGGCTATCGAGGGCACGGCGCATTTGTATTCGTTCTTTTTGAAGCAGGCGCTTTCGTCGTCGATACTGGCGAAAATCGGATTTCTTCTGTCACGCGGCGCTTTCAAGCGCCTGAAGTCACGCGTCGATCCGCGCCGGTATAACGGCGCGATGTTTCTGGGGCTTCAGGGCGTTTGCGTAAAAAGCCACGGCGGCACCGATTCCACGGGCTTTGCCAACGCCATCGGCGTCGCGCACGACCTAATTTCTCACGGATTCAACGAGCGGATCGCCGAAGAGTTGGCCAAAGAATACGGCATGGCCGGCGGCACGCCAGAAACGATGGAAGAGCCCTTATGATACGTTCTATTTTCCTCGGCTGCGGTTCGTATCTTCCCGCGCGATGCGTGACGAACGACCAGCTTATCGCCGAAAAAAATCTGGACAGCACCAACGAGTGGGTCGAGCGCCGGACGGGCATCAAAGAGCGCCACATTGCCGCCGAGGGCGAGTTGACTTCGGACCTTGCCGTCAAAGCGGCGCGGCAGGCGTTGGAGAAGTCCGGCATCACCATCGCGGACGTCGACGCGCTGATTTTAGCGACCACGACGCCCGACGACAGGGTTCCCGCCGCCGCCGCGCGCGTGCAGGCCAAATTGGGCATGGCGCGCGGGTTTGCCGTGGACATCAACGCGGCGTGCTCAGGCTTCATTTACGCGCTGACGATGGCCGACAATTTCATTCGCCTTGGGCAGGCCAAGACCGTGCTTGTCATCGGCGCGGAGACGCTTTCGCACATTACGGATTGGACCGACAGGAGCACGTGCTTTTTGTTCGGCGACGGCGCGGGCGCGGTCGTTTTGACCGGCAAAAGAGGCCTTGGCATGAACGTGGACCAAGGCGTTCTGGCAACCGCTTTGCATTCTGACGGGCGCAACTATGACATGCTGCGCACGAACGAAAAGGGATTTTTGCGCATGGACGGGCAGGAAGTTTTTCGCGCCGCCGTGACGAATTTGTCGGACGTCGTGGACGAAGCGTTGACCATGACGGGATTGAAGCCCGAAGAAATCGATTGGCTGGTGCCGCATCAGGCCAACCAGCGCATCATCGACGGCACCGGAAAAAAACTGAAGCTTCCGGCGGAACGCGTCGTTTCGACCATCGCGTACCATGCCAACACCGCCGCCGCTTCCATTCCCCTTGCCTTGGCCCTTGCCGTCAACGACGGGCGCATCAAGCGCGGGCAGTTGCTTTTGTTGGATACAATGGGGGCCGGGTTTACGTGGGGGATGGCGGTCGTCAGGTGGTAGCGGCGTATTATTAGCCTTCTTCTGCTCTTTCAATTCGGCACAGGCGTTCTTTAAAAAGACGATTAACCGAACGTTTTTCCGCAAACGATTTTGACTCTTTGCTCCCCATAATAATCGCGGAGCATTTGCTTCCTATCTTCCGGAGAGACGGCGTCGCCAACATCGCGGATATCATCAAAAGCAGCGGCACGGCCCTTTTTTGTGCGCGGAAAAAGTTCTTCGGGCGACTTGTTGATATACCGCGCCTTTTGCGCGCATTTATCCGTTGCGGCGTTCCAAAGAACGGCCTTGTCTTGCGGCGTGACGTAAACTTCGCCGCCAATTAAATCTTCCGGATGCACGGGGTCTGTTCCGTCCCATGTGACGTAATGGAACCGCGCGGCGCGTTCTTGGGTGTCTGAGGGGTGCGAAGGTTGTCTCATTTTTAAAAAGCTCCACAATTTCCAAGCGGTTTTGGTTTGCTTTATATCTGGTACGGGTCGAAAAGCCCGGACGAAATCAAGCCCCTTCTTACGGCAAACGCGATTTCTATTTCGTCCGTTTTCTCCGGCATTATCTTGCCCAAGCCGAACCAGCCGAGGTCAAACCGGCGGAGGTTTGCCTTGTACAAACGTTCCGTCCGGCGCTGTTTTGGCGAAAGGCCGTTTTCGAGCCGGTCGTTATAATATTTTTGAACGTCGACCGCGCCGTTTTGATAAAAATTGATTTCGAAACCAAAGGATTCTCTGGGCTTGCCTTGCGTCGATTGTTTGCCGCCGGAGATGTCCGCGGGATTGTACGCACGGATCGTGTATCTGTATTTAGAGGGGATCCTGTCAGGGGGCGAGGACTCCCACATTTTACTACAAACGACAAAATGCGCGCCCGGCTTTGACGCCCATTTTTCCAAGCGTTCCACGATCGGCGCGGCCGCGGCCCTAAACTCGTAGACAATTTTAAAGTTTTTGTCGCTTTCATTTGCCGCCCAAGCCAGAATTTGGTGTTGCTGCTCGGGTTCAAAATTTTCAAGGTCCACGATTATACCTCCGTGTCGCTTTCATTTTTATCTAAAAAACAGACTATTCGGGCATTGTAGATGTCTTTTCCTTATATGCAAAAAGGTTTGTTTTCGGGGGAATGAGAGGAATAAACTAATGGAATTCCCGCCCTTGCGAAGCGGCGGGGGGAATTATGGCGATACATACAAATCGGCTTATATATTTTGTTCACCTCCTGTTGCATTGCAATCGCCTTGTTTCGTGCCCACTTGCTTTGAACTGGCAAATCATTGCCGGTTTACCGTGGGTGTTACCATGATGCCATCTTCAACAACGACCAATCCGCGTCCCGAACAGAACAAGAGTGTCGCGGACAAAACGGATGCGCAAAAAAAGATTGATGCCGACAAAGTTGCGGCTGACGCAGCCAAAGCGAAGGCGTAAATCCGCTGAAAGAAGGGGGGCCGCAAGGCTTCTCTTCCTTTTGGAGCGCGATGGCAAAGAGGGTTTAGCGGTGATGCCGAGAATTATAATTTAGGTTTTTTGGTAAAATGGAGAAGGTCCAGCGTTGGAATGCGCGCGCGGGGTTGGGCCGGTGGCGTCGGAGTCGGAAGCGACGGCGTAGCGGGCGCTGAAGGCAAGGCGAGAATAGAGGGGATTGCGTTGTCTTGCATGATGGTTTTTAGAGCCTGTGCCATCTCGGGCT